>JAUNWC010000143.1 GCA_030540495.1 Bacteroidota bacterium | reverse complement strand
CCACCCTAATTTAAAGGTATATTGCGTGTATTCATTTATACGTCCAAGATTATTATTTTCCCTATAAGTTTTAGTATTGGTGCTATTCCATGGGGTTTTAGCATAAAGACCTATTATAAAGCGATAAACTCTCACATCTAATCCCCATTGAAATCCCCATTCCTCTCTTTTGAAATCATCAAAAGAAATTTTCTCTCCATTTAGTTTCCCTCTTATTATATAATCATAGTAGGCTCCAGCATAAACATCCAAACCCCACATAGCATTGCCTCCTGTTGTCAATACCAATGACAAAGGAACTGAAAGAACATTTGCCGAGTATTTGCCTTCGTGTCTTTTGGCTTTTAAGCGTTCGTAATTAGCATCCAACTTCAACGCCCAAGTAGAAGAAAATTGCCAACGATAGAAAACTCCTACTGAAAAAGCACGAGCACTCTTTCCCGTCATATTACCCTCTTGATATTCGTGCCTATTAGTACCAAAAGGCATAATATTTACACCAAAATAACTCTTATGCTCGTATTTGTTGGCAAAACTACTCCAAATACTTTCTTGCTTATTCACACTTGCCTTATATTTATCTATTTCTAAATCTGCATTATCTATATTTGTTATAACCCTCTGTATTTGAGTGCTTAGTTTATTCATCATAAAATAATCCACCGAATCGGCAACATCTTGATATATATCTATATAATTATTATTGGAAATAAAAGAAAAAGGTATCTTTGTGTTCTTATGCGAATAGGAATAAATTCTTGCATTTATATCCAAATCATTCAGAACTAACATATTTACTAATTTGCTTGCATTCCTTATTCTTGAAGATAAATTATATTCTATATTATATGCCTCTTCATTATAATTACCCAAAGAGTCTTTTGCTTGATATCCCAATCTATCTATATCAAAACCTGCTACTATATTATAGTCTTTGTTTAGATAGTTGGCAAAAGGAATATTATACTCTCCTTCAGCAAAAATTACTATTATTCCTCGTTTCAAATTCTTTGCCTCTTTATTCAGATTCTTAGCCAATTCCATAGTTATAGCCGTAGAAGAAGCGGAACTTGTTGCCGAATATTTTATTATTTCATAACCTTGTATGGTATCTACCCCAAATCCGGAGTAAGTAGTAGTTATTACCAAATATTCATCTATCTTGTTGGAAGAGTTACTCTCGATTACAGTGTATAATGCATGGTATTTACCTTTATAGTCTTCATAACCTTCTCTTTTAAGACTATCTGCATCAAGGAAAAAATCCTTACACACTAAGTTCTCTTTTCCCAATTCCGTTTTTATATACTGCAATGTTCTTTCTGCCTCAGTACTTTGTGGTTCTCTTCCTCTCAATTCTTTGGAAGCAAAGAAAGAAACATAATTTCTCAATTGCTCCTCTGTTGTCTGAGCATTAGAAAAAGTACTTAAAAGCAAGACAAACAACAATAAAAAAAGTATTCTTTTCATTTCTCTTTATTTCTTTTATCCTATTTCTTGTTGGCTAAGACAATGGAAAGAGCCTAATCCCCAAATAATATCTGTGGAATCTATACCTATGATTTGCCTATCTTTAAAAACTTCTTCAAGTAAGTATATTGCTTTGTCGTCTTGCGAACACTTGTATATAGGGACAATAACTTTTTTGTTACAAATATAAAAATTGGCATACGAAGCAGGCAAACGCTCTTCTTGATAATAGACAGGTTTAGGCATTTTTATCTCCACTATGTTGGGCTGTTTGCCATTTAATAGTCTAAAAGTTTTTAATAATTTTAGATTCTCTTGCAAAGGAATATAATTCTCATCTTGCTTATCCTCCTCTACCATAGTTATCAAAGTATCCTCATTGACAAAACGCGTCATATCATCCACATGCCCGTCCGTATCATCGCCCTCTATTCCTTGCTCAAGCCAAAGAACATTTTCCACTCCATAGTAATCATAAAGTTTGGTTTCTATTTCTTGTTGCGAGAGTTCAGGATTTCTATTTGGATTCAACAAGCAAGATTTGGAAGTAATAAGGTCGCCTTTGCCATTTACATCAATGCTTCCTCCTTCCATAACTATACCTGCATCAAAGACAGGCAATCCAAGATACTCTCCTATTTTCTTTGGAATAAGGTTGTCCAAATCAGATTCGTACTTGCCTCCCCAAGCATTATATTCCCAATTAACCAAAGCCCTTTTACCCTCTTTGCTTACAAGAAAACTCGGACCATGGTCTCTAATCCAAGCATCGTTTGTTGGAAACAAATGAAAGCAAAGGTTTTCCATCCTTGAGCCATTTTCTTTCAGTTGCTGAGTTATTTTGGCTTGTTGCTCTGTGGTATTTACATTTATATGTACCTTTTCCACCTCAGATAATTCCTTGATAAACAAATTATAAAAAGGGAAAATACTCTCTATCTTACCCGGCCAAGAAGCCTCCTTATGTGGATAAGATAACCAAGTGGCAATATGTTTCTCCCATTCAGCAGGAAAGCGAAAACTTAATTGTTTAGGAGTTTGATTATCTGTATTTTTCATTGATTAAATATATTTTTTGTTTATCTCCGAATAAGAATCTACCCTGCGGTCTCTGTAAAAAGGCCAGTGCATACGATAACTCTCAGTTTGCTCAGTGTCTATTTCTACAATAATGTTTTCCTCCTTTAAATGCGAGGCTTCGTAAAGTATTGTGCCAAAAGGGTTGCAAACAAAACTTCCTCCCCAAAATTGCATATCTCCTTCCCTACCCGTACGATTAACCGACACCGTATGCACTCCGTTGGCTATGGCGTGGCTTCTTTGTATGGTTTGCCAAGCATAATATTGCTCCTTGTTGGTAGCCTCGTCTTGAGAAGTTGCCCAACCTATGGCTGTAGGATAGAAAAGAATATCCGCTCCTTTCAAAGCCGTAAGCCGAGAAGCCTCTGGATACCACTGGTCCCAACAAATCAACACTCCTATATTGCCAAATTTGGTTTGAAACATTTTGTAACCCAAATCTCCCGGAGTGAAATAAAACTTTTCGTAATAGCCCGGGTCGTCAGGTATATGCATTTTTCTGTATTTGCCCAAATACTTGCCATCTGCATCCAAAACCGCTGTGGTATTATAATACACCCCTGCCATCTGTCTTTCAAACAAAGAGGCTATTATTACCACATTTAATTCTTTTGCTAAATCAGAAAACATTTCCGTTGTTGCTCCGGGTATCTGCTCGGCTAAGGAAAAATTATCATAATTCTCTGTTTCGCAAAAATATAAAGAAGAGAATAACTCTTGAAGACAAACGATATTTGCTCCTTTCTCTGCCAATTCTTTTATATTATTTACAGCCTTTTCTATATTGGCTTTTCTATCTTTGGTGCAAGACATCTGCACAAGTCCAATTTTTACCTTCATCTATTGTTCTTTCTTTTTCTTTATACAAAAAAAATTAAATTGCGAATGCAAAGTTACATTTTTATTTTCTTTCTACCTATAATTTTCCTTAACTTTCTATAAACACAGGTATAACCCATATTTTAAGTTAGCATAAGTTACAGCCATTGGCTGTTTTATAGGACTTTATAAGCGTATAACAAAAAGTAATGGCTTTGCCCTTATAGGTCAACCTCAGGCTGTGGCATTGCCCTCCCATTCTAACTTATCATAACTTATACTAACCTATTACAACTTATAATAACACAGTTTATAAAGAAGGACAAAACTTTTCTATGTGTGTTTTGCCCTTCTAAATTAGTATTATTAAGAATAATTATTATTTATTTACTTGGAATTTAGTTACTCCATTTACTATGAAATCAACTATTTGTCTTGCTGCTGCAAGTCCTGCATTTATGTTCGCCTCTTTGGTTTGTGCTCCCATTTTCTTAGTGGTAGAGAAATAACGAGGAGCAAATGCTTTCAACTCAGCATCATTGCCCGCTGCTATATCTGTAATATATTTAAAGTCTTCTCTTTCTGCCAAAAGTTTTGCCATATCTGCCTCGTTGATAACTTCTTTTCTTGCTGTATTTACCAAGCAAGCACCCTTTGGCATTTTGCTAAGAAGAGCATAGTTAATGGAGTTCTTTGTTTGGTCATTAGCAGGTATGTGCAAAGAAACATAGTCACAAGAAGAATACAGGTCTTCAACATCCTTAGCAACCTTTACTCCGTCAGCCTCTATTTTCTCTGCAGGAACAAATGGGTCAAGAGCCATTATTTCCATACCCAAGGCTTTGGCTTTCATAGCAACAAGTCTGCCAACATGTCCATATGCATGAATACCCAAACGTTTGCCCAAAAGTTCAGTACCTGCCACAGGGGTAAAGTTTGTTCTTGCCATATAAATCATAAAGCCCAAAGCCAACTCTGCTACTGCATTGGAGTTTTGTCCTGGTGTATTCATTGCAACTATACCTTTGCTTGTGCAAGCCTCAAGGTCAAGGTTGTCAAATCCTGCTCCGGCTCTAACCACTATTTTCAATTTCTTAGCATGGTCTATAACCTCTTTTGTAACTTTGTCAGAACGCACTATCAATGCGTCAGCATCCTCTACTGCTTTGTAGAATTCTGCTACATCTGTGTATTTTTCCAATAAAGCAAGTTCAAATCCTGCTTTTTCTACTATTTCTCTGATTCCATCAACAGCCACCTTTGCAAAAGGTTTCTCTGTTGCTACTAATACTTTTGTCATTGTCGTATTTTGTTTTTATATCTTTAAACTATAAAATTTATTTTTTTATGTCTTTATAACGTTTGCAATTTCTTTTTATTGTAAATATATGCAATAATAAAAATACTTTTGCGTTATTATATCAAATTTTTTAGGTTTGAAATCAAAAATATGAGTGCGCCAAATAGACAATTAACTCTTAGAGCTCAAAGAGATTATGAACTTGTGCAACTTGCAAGAGAAAAAGGAGACCAAAAAGCATACGCTGACCTTTTGGATACTTACAGGGAGCCAGTTTATTATATGCTTATGAAAATGACTCGCAATACTTTGGACGCAGACGACCTTACTATAGAGGCTTTTGGCAAGGC
>JAUNWC010000142.1 GCA_030540495.1 Bacteroidota bacterium | reverse complement strand
CTTTACAACTATTGCAAGAAAGACTGAAAAAAGTGGATATAAATGGCAAGAACGACAAAATAACTTGGGAGAGAAATGATGAGGTAGGCGATTTGATAAAGACATATAACTCTATGATAGAAAAAATAGAGGAAAGTTCTTATCTACTAAAACAACAAGAGCGTAACTCTTCTTGGAGAGAATTGGCCTCTCAGGTTGCTCACGATATCAACAATCCTCTTACCCCTATGAAACTCTCCATACAATACCTTCAAAAAGTACTGCACGAAAAGCCAGATTTGTTTGCTCAAAAGTTTCAAAAACTTGCTCCCTCTTTTATTTCTCAAATAGACACCATTGGAAATATAGCCTCAGAGTTAAATAATTACAGCAAACCAACTCCAAACAAGAAAGAAAAGACAGATATCTCTCAGTGTATTCAAAACGCAATAGATTTGTTTGCTAATACCAACGATATAAGCATAGAATTTCAACCTCCTTTGCAATCCATATATGTTATGGGAGAAAAGAGTTTATTTACTCGTATATTCAACAATATGATAAAAAACTCTTTTCAAGCCATAAGGGATAAGGAAGAGGGCAAAATAACCATAAAAGTAAGCACAAGTTCTTCGCTTTGTATTGTGAGCATAACGGACAATGGTTGTGGAATAAAGCAAGAGGATAGAGATAAGGTATTTAATCCTCATTTCACTACCAAACAAGAAGGCAACGGCATAGGACTTACCATAGTGAAAACAATAATAGAATCATATGATGGAGAGATAAACTTTTTTAGCAAAGAAAACGAAGGCACAACTTTTAATATAACTTTCCACAGGGTAGAATAATACTTTTGTATGATTTGCCAAGGCAAGTTTGTAGAAAAATAAAGGAGGTATAGTAAGTTTTATTAAGGCTTTTCTAACTCTGTAACCACAAAAGCAGATGCAAAGCCCAAAGGCATCATAGCGTTGATGAAATAAACAAAATCAAACTCCTTTATATCAGAAAGAAAAATCGCCTTTTCGCTGATTATCTTTTCATCTATTAGCCTTTGTCTTTCCGTACCTCTGAGCAAAGGAGAGGAGGGTGTAAAAAGTCCTTCTTTGTTTTCAAAGACAAGATTGGCAAAGCAAGAATCTGTAACCATATTGTTTTTTATAATAATAGCGTCTTGATAAACAGAATTATGCAATATTTTGTTTAACTCCTCCCTATCCAAATACTTATAAGAATAGTCAATGGTGTTGTTTATCTCTATTTTTACTCTTTTACGAATAATGGGAGAGTAAGGAAGTAGTTCAATCTTTGGCTTCACTTGTCCATAAACCACTCTGCAACGACAAAGAGGGCTTGGTGGTTTGGGTAAATTGTGCAGAAGGTCTTTGAGTTCAAGGCAAGGGAGGTTGTGGTCTTTGAGCGTTTTATCCACTCTTTTTTGATGATAACTCAAATAATTAACACCCTCAGCAGTCAAACGTATGGTTTCTATAAAGATATTGTTCATAGTGGTAGATAGATTTTTTGATTTACTTCCTCGTACTCTTTTTTGCATTGGCTATTGACGGTAATTCCTCCTCCGCTACGAAAGAAATATTCCTCGTTTTTCTTTTCTATAAACCTGATAAGCACCGCACTATCAAGTCTCTCTCCATCAAAATATCCAAACACTCCACTATAAAAACCTCTTGGCTTTTTCTCGGCTCGATTTATGGCTCTTAGAGTAGATTCTTTTGGCGCTCCACAAATAGAACCAGCGGGAAGAAGTCGCAATATTATAGAGCCAATGTCTTTTTTCCAATCCTCTTGCAAACTACCTTTTATTTCGCTGCTTACTTGTAGAATACTTCCACCCTTAGAATTTGTTATTTTGTCCATATACCTAAACCTCAATACCTCTACCTCCTTTGCAACCATACCTATATCATTTCTTAACAAATCTACAATGGTAATATGCTCGGCGGTTTCTTTTTTGTCTTTCAAAATAATTTTTTGTGCATTAGGAATTGATGCGTCTATGGTGCCTTTCATAGGATGGGTATAGATGCTGTTGTTTTCTATTCTAACAAAACGCTCGGGCGAAAAACAAACAAACTCCTCGGGCAAACATAGTTTGAAAGGACTATTTACATAGGAGAATATTTCCTCTAAGGAGTGGGTTATTTTTATGGGAGTGGCTACGGTGTAGTTGGCAAGATAAGAATCTCCTCTAAGAAGCGAAAGTTTTATCTTGTCAAACCCCTGTTTATACAAAGAATAATCTATGGGAAAAGCCTTTAAAGAGGGAATATCTTTTTTGAGACAACAAGCACTATGGTTGGAGCCAAGCGGTGTGGAAAACAAAACCTCCTTTTGCCTTAAGGGTTCTTCTATTACAAAAGCCTTACTTAACTCATAATCAAAAGCAAATAGAAAACTTTTTCTTTCTTTGCCCAAATTATTCATTTGCTCTTTTGCCTTATCGGGTGAAATATATCTTATCATAACTTAAAAAAATTACTAATCATTTGTTCACCTTTTCTTGTAACAAAGGACTCAGGGTGAAACTGCACGCCCCAAATAGGAAGACTTTTGTGTTGAAAAGACATTATATGCCCCTCCTCTGACAAAGAAGTTGTTTGCAATGTATTGGGTAAGGAGTGTTTTGCTACTACCCAAGAATGATAACGAGCAACTTTTACCTCTTCTATACCTTGAAATAAAGGACAATCTATTGTTTTTAAATTACTTTGCAAACCATGAAAAGGCAAAGAAAGATGCTCCAACTTTGCTCCAAAATGAATTGCCAAAGCCTGATGACCCAAACAAATGCCAAGTATTGGGCAATGTTTCTCAGCCAAATAAATACTTTGCATAAGGTTGGGGTATTCTGTTGGCAAGCCTCCTCCGGGAGAAAGGATAATACGTCTTGAATAGAGAATGTCTTCCTTCTTTACTTTCTCACAACTAATGACCTTTATGGGCAGAGCAGAGGCTACTTTTTTTAAAAGATGAAAAACATTGTAAGAAAAAGAATCGTGATTATCAATCAACAATGTATGCATAGCAACAAAAAATCTTTTGGTTTTAAGTCCTTTTGTCTTAAAACTTTTCTAACAAATTGCCTTCTTTTACATTGGGATTCCTAAAAAGGATATTGAATTTACCGATGGCTTACGACAAATCTACATAATGCTTTCCTTAAACGTTGCTTCTTGTAAAATATTGTATAAACAGGGTAAAACAAATAAAACAAGCAAGTTGCTTTGCTATAGGATTATTTTTTGTAATTTCGCAAACGAAAAGTTTAGAGGAATGATGCAAGTAAAGGATATGTTTTTTTATTTTAAGGAATATTTGCGATACTCTTTAAGGGCAAAGGACGAGTATTCGGTGCATTCACCTTTGATTTTTAACCTATATACCAAAGTAAAAAAAAGAAATATCAAAGAAGAGATAACAAAGTATTTTGGTCAAAGTTTGGTTGTTCAAACAGAAGATTATCAAACTATTAAAGATAAGTTAAGAGAAAACAATCCTATAATAATCATAATAAACGATATACACAAAAGGTCAAGTTTATTCTCTCTTTGGAAGAGAGTATTGGAAAAGGAAGAGATTGTTTTTGCGAGTATTGACTTTTTTAGTTGTGGAATAATAGTTAGGAACGAAAGACTTTTGAGAAGACAAGATTATATATTGAAACGCAAGTAATTTATGGAGCAGAATAAGAGAAAACCATCCTGGTTGAAAATATCATTGGAAAACGGGGAAGAGTATTTGAAAGTAAAGAAAATAGTAGACCTCAATAAATTGCATACCATTTGTTCAAGTGGCAGATGTCCTAATGCAAGCAAATGTTGGGGAATGGGAACAGCAACCTTTATGATAGCGGGAGAAATATGTACTCGTTCTTGCAAGTTTTGTGCTACTATGACGGGCAAACCTTTGCCTTTGGACAAAGAAGAACCAAACAAAATAGCCTCTTCCGTTAGGCTTATGGGCTTAAAACATTGCGTAATAACCTCAGTGGATAGAGACGATTTGGAAGACAAAGGTGCGGAGCATTGGAAAAAGACCGTCCTTGCTATTAGGCAAGAGAATCCAAACACTACAATAGAAATTCTTACTCCTGATTTTGATGGCAGAGAGGAGTTGTTGGACATAGTATTGTCCGCTAAACCGGATATTTTTTCTCACAATATGGAGACGGTGGAAAGGTTGTCAAACGCCACTCGTTCAAGGGCAAAATATGATGTAAGTCTCAAAGTGTTGAAATATGCCTCAGACAAAGGCTTTTTGACCAAAACGGGTATAATGGTAGGCTTGGGCGAAGACGAAAAGGAGGTAGAGAAATTGATGCAGGAGGTAAGAGCGGCGGGGGTACAACTTTTTACCATAGGTCAATACCTACAACCTACAAAAAAACACTTGGAGGTAAAAGAATATGTTAGCCCAGAGCAGTTTGCCAAATACAAGGAAATGGGCAAACAAATGGGCTTTGCCAATGTGGAAAGCGGTCCTTTGGTACGCTCCTCTTATATGGCAGAAAAAAGTTTCTTAGAATCCAAACTAAAAAAATAAAAAAACGAGAAACTATACTATGCCGACACTTAATTGGATTGGAAAAGATAAGGTAATAAACCATCATAACGAAGTGCCTTTTTATACTTTGGAGCATAAATATGGCTTTCGTTACAATGATGAACAAGACAAAAGCCCAACTAACAGTGGCAACAAAATAATTCACGGCGACAATTTGCTTGCTCTCAAATCTCTTTTACCTGAATACGAAGGCAGAATAAAATGTATCTACATAGACCCACCTTATAACACGGGCAACGAAAATTGGATATATAACGACAAAGTAAATGACCCGCATATAGTCAAATGGCTTGGACAAGTGGTGGGCAAAGAGGCAGAAGACCTATCAAGAGATGATAAATGGCTTTGTATGATGTACCCACGCTTGCAACTACTTAAAAAACTCCTTTCCCAAGACGGCGTTATCTTTATTTCCATAGACGACAATGAACAAGCAAACCTAAAACTCCTTTGCGATGAA
>JAUNWC010000141.1 GCA_030540495.1 Bacteroidota bacterium | reverse complement strand
AATGCCTCCTTCTTATGCAAACTTATAAAAAGTTTTTTATTTTATTCTTCTATGGCTTTAATACCAGGTAGTCGTTTGCCTTCCAAAAATTCCAACATTGCTCCACCTCCTGTGGATATATAGGAAACTTTGTCTGCATAGCCACTTTCTTTTATAGCAGAAACCGAATCGCCTCCTCCTATTGCAGAGAAAGCACCTTTTTGGGTAGCCTCAGCCACTGCTTTTGCTATTTGCATAGTACCTTCTGCAAACTTCTTTATCTCAAAAACGCCCATAGGTCCATTCCAAAGTATTGTTTTGGAACCTAAAACCACTTCACAATAAGTCTTAACAGATTTTTCGCCTATGTCCATACCTTCCCATCCTTCTGGAATATCCATAGAAGGAACGTACTGAGTGTTTGCATTCTCAGAAAAATCATCAGCCACTATGCTATCCTCTGGCAAATAAAGTTTAATACCTTTTTCTTTTGCCTTTTGCATAAGAGATTTTGCCTCAGATATTTTGTCATCTTCGCAAATAGAGTTGCCAACATTATGTCCAAGAGCCTTATAAAAAGTATAACGCATACCTCCACCTATCACAAGGTTATCTACAATGTTTAGCAAAGACTCCAAAATGCCTATTTTGGAACTAATCTTGCTACCACCTATAACAGCAGTAAAAGGTTTTTCATATTTGTTCATTAGTTTGTTAAGGTTGCTAACCTCGTTCTCCATCAACAAACCAAAGTATTTGTCCCTTGGAAAAAACTTTGCTATTGTGGCAGTGGAAGCGTGTTCTCTATGGGCGGCTCCAAAAGCATCATTAACATAAGCATCTCCTAAAAGAGAAAGTTGTTTGGCAAAAGCCTCGTCTCCTTTGGTCTCTTGTGGATAAAATCTAATGTTCTCCAATAGCATTACTTGTCCTTCTTTTAGATTGTTGGCAAGCAAAGTAACCTCTTCGCCCAAAAGACTTTGAGTAAATACTACTTCTTGTTTTAGAATCTTTGACAAGTACTCTGCCACAGGTTTCAAAGTAAATTCTGCCTCAAAACCTCCTTTTTTTGGTCTGCCAAGATGTGCCATAAGTATCACCTTTGCACCATCGGATACAAGTTTGTTTATGGTAGGCATAGCCTCCATAATACGAGTATCATCACTTATATTTCCTTGTTTGTCAAATGGAACATTGAAATCCACTCTTACAAGTACTCTCTTTCCTTTAAAGTTTATATCTTTTATTGTTTTCATAGGATAGATTTTTTATGTATTGTGCGGGCAAAAGTAGTCTATTTTTTTTATATCTTTGCAAAAAAATAATAAATACAAAGTTTATGTTTAAGAAAATACCTCATACCTATGTGATAATATTTGCCCTTATTGTTGTGGCGGCGTTATGTACCTTAGTAGTACCCTCGGGTGAATTTCTAAGAGTAGAACAAACAACCTCTTCTGGCAAAGTTGTCAATCAGATAGTACCTAATACTTTTCACTATGAGCAGTCTTCTCCTCAAATTTGGCAAATTATGTCTGCTTTTTTCAAAGGTTTTCAAAGAACTCCGGGCATTATAGCCTTTATTCTTATACTTGGAGGAGCGTTTTGGATATTAAACGAAAGTAACGCTATAAATATGGGTGTGCAAACCTTTCTTAACAAATCTTCTTCTTTGGAAAAATACAGGCTATTTAAAGCCATAGGGGTAAATAATTTGATTATAATACTTATTATGCTAATGTTTTCTTTGTTTGGAGCGGTGTTTGGCATGAGCGAAGAGACCATAGCCTTTGTTGCAATTTTTGTACCTTTGGCTATCAGTATGGGATACGATAGCATAACCGGTATTTGTATGTGTTTTTTGGCTGCTGGTTTGGGCTTTGCAGGTTGCATTCTTAATCCTTTTACACTTGGAATAGCACAAGATATTGCGGGCTTGAAAATGTTTTCGGGCATAGAGTACAGAATTGTTATTTGGTTGGTTATGACCGCACTTGGTATTGCCTTTGTTCTTTGGTATGCTAACAAAATAAAGCGTCATCCTCACAAATCTCTTACCTACGAAGAAGACTCTTATTGGCGAAAATCTCAAAAACAATCCAGCACCGAACAAACCTCTCCTGCTTTAAAAAGCACTTGGATAACCTTATTTGTTACTTCTTTAGTGCAAATAGGTTTTGTTATCTATTGCCTTTCTTTTGAAGTTTCTTCTGCAACCATTCTCTTACTTATATTTACTTTGTTGTATATGGTTATAGGCTATTTGTCTTGCAAAAAGGGAATACAGTTTTTTGCTCTTGTTATTTTGCTATTCACCATTGTTTATCTTGTTCTTGGAGTGGTTGCTTATGATTGGGGATTTACTCAAATAGCCTCTTTGTTTTTCTTTATGGCTATTATCTGTGGTTTTGCTATGGGTAAGGATGCCTCTGCTATTTCCCAGTCTTTTATTGCAGGAGCAAAGGATATTCTTTCTGCCGCTATGGTTGTTGGCTTGGCAAGTGGTATTATAGTTATATTGGAGGAGGGTAAAATAATAGATACTCTTCTTTTTGGAGTTAGCAATGCCATAGAAGGCTCAGGCAAAGTGGGAGCATTGAGCATAATGTATGGTTTTCAAACTCTGTTAAACGCTATCATAACCTCAGGTACTGCAAAGGCAGCAATGCTTATGCCTATGTTTAGCGAAATATCTAATTTGGTGGGGTTAGGTTTGCAAAGCACAGTCACTGCCTTTCATATAGGAGATGGGCTTACCAACCTTATTACTCCTACCTCAGGTGTCCTTATTGCTGTTTTGGGAGTAGCACACGTGCCTTATATCAAATGGTTGAAATTTGCTTGGAAATTTATTTTGGCTATGGTTATCGTAGGCTGGCTATTGCTATTACCTACGTTATTTTTCTCCCTACCAAATTTTTAAAACATAGAAACAAAAATGAAGATAAACACTAAACATACTCTTGTTACTGGAGATAGTAGAAATCTATCCATCTTAGCTGATAGTTCTGTTCATCTTATAATAACATCGCCACCATATTGGCAATTGAAAGACTATGGCAACGATAGGCAAATAGGCTTTCATGATAGTTATGAGGAATATATAAATAACTTAAATATTGTTTGGTCAGAATGCAATAGGATATTACATGATGGATGCCGTTTGTGTATAAACATAGGCGACCAATTTGCTCGTTCAGTCTATTATGGACATTATAAAGTTATTCCTATAAGAACGGAAATTATTCGATTTTGCGAAACACTTGGTATGGATTATATGGGAGCAATAATATGGCAAAAACAAACTACAATGAACACTACTGGTGGCGGTGCTGTTATGGGAAGTTTTCCATACCCTAGAAATGGTATATTGAAAATAGATTACGAATTTATACTTATCTTTAAGAAACAAGGAAAGGCTCCATCTATAACGACAGAACAAAAAGAAAGTTCTATAATGACAAAAGAAGAATGGAAAACTTATTTTTCTTCTCATTGGAACTTTGTTGGTGCCAAACAAGATGAGCATATAGCCGTATTTCCCGAAGAATTACCGCATAGATTAATAAAAATGTTTTCTTTCGTAGGGGAAACCGTGTTTGACCCATTTATGGGTAGCGGTACGACAGCTCTTGCGGCTAGTAATCTTCAAAGAAATTCTATTGGTTATGAAATTAATCCCGATTTTGTAAAATACTACAAAAATAAAGTAGATACTCCTGCTTTATTCAATAGTTCAGTGTGTCAATATGAGAAAGATACTTCTAAATTTGATATTCAGCAAAAAATATCTACTTTACCTTATTGCTTTAAAGACCCTCACAAAATGGAAAACAAAGTAGATATTAAACAGAAACAATTTGGCTCAAAAATAGATAAAGATAGCAAAACACGAGAGGATTATTTTTCTGTTAAGAATGTATTATCTACAAATAAATTACTATTAAATAACGGAAAAACTATTAGATTAATAGGCATCAAAGAAAAAAACGATACAAGCAAATTAGCAACTCAATTTCTAAAAGATAAGACCAAAGGAAAAAAAGTCTTTCTTAAATATGACATTGCTAAATACGATAATGACAATACATTATTATGTTACTTATACTTAGACAATAGAACTTTTATAAATGCACACTTGTTGAAAAATGGTTTAGCAGATGTGGATTATTCTATTGACTTTAAGTATAAAAATAAGTTTCAAAAATTGATAAATAATATTTAATTATGGATAATTATTCTATAAATTTTGGCAAAAAAGAACGCGTTCTAAACTATGCTTGTCAGACCTATCAATTATCACGTCCTAATAAAGTTGGAGCTGTTATGTCTTTGATTAGAGAATGCCAACCTAATTCTTTTGAGCAATGGGAACAATGGTATTTTTCTAATGCATATACAGAAAGCAAGAAACCTATAAAAGTAACACAAGATAGCCTTCAAGAATTAGGGGAACGCCTATATGTTAAAATTATGGAAGTGGTTAGACCGGAGTGGGAAAATGTTTTTAAAGAACTTACACAACAAGATTGTATTGACTATATCTATAACCTGACAATAAATCGTACTTACGATGGATACATACGCGAAAAATCTATTGTCAATGATGGTTTAGCAAAACTTTTTCCAAATATAGATTTTCAAGAAAGCGACCCTGAACTTGACCATGCTGGTGATGTAGATTACGTCGCTAAAGTAGGTCAATCTCTAATAGGTATTCAGATTAAACCTATTACGGCAAAAGCAAATTTTGGAGGCTATTCTTTGACAGAAAGAATGAAAGAAAGTTTTGATTCTTTCAAGGAAGGTTATGGTGGAAGAGTTTTTGTGATACTTAGTTTGAAAGGAGAAATTGCTAATAGCGAAGTAATAGACGAAATCAAGGCAGAAATAGAGTATTTGACCACAGGAAAATAGGGAATATTGGTGTGGCTGTAAAAAGTAAAAACTTATAACAACGTATATAAAACCTATGAAAACCTATGCTAACATATTATAACTTATAACAACCTATAAAACAAAAGCAAAGCAATGAACAAAAACATAATAGAAGCCTTAGTTTTTTTGGGAAAAGATAT
>JAUNWC010000140.1 GCA_030540495.1 Bacteroidota bacterium | reverse complement strand
AAGGAGTGCTTGTAGGAGAGGCTTTAATAACTTGCTTAAGAGCATCTTGCAATTCCATAGTATCGTTGGAAGACTGTGCAAAATTAAGGTTTTGGCCTAAAGAATAACAATCTTTATCCAAAGTAAAAGGAAGTTTTTCGCTTTGATAGATTTTGTTATAAAGTTGCTCTACATACCATTCCATACCCGAAAGAGTGTAATTTAATACCCTTACATCTGTGCGTACGTTTTCCACTTCTTGTGCATACCATAGAGGGAAAGTATCATTGTCGCCAAAGGTTATAAGTATAGCATTTTTGTCGCAAGAATTTAGGTAGTTAGCAGCAAAATCCCTTGCCATATATCTGCCACTTCTGTCGTGGTCGTCCCATTCTTGTACTGCCATCAAAACAGGCACGGCAAACAAACATATAACACCTATAGCAATATTTCTAATATTTTCAGGAATCTTAATATTTTTTAACCAATCACACAAAGCATAAACTCCCAAGCCTATCCATATAGCAAAGGCATAGAAAGAGCCTGCATAAGCATAATCTCTCTCTCGCGGTTGATTAGGTGGTTGGTTAAGGTAAAGCACAATAGCCAGACCGGTCATAAAGAACAACAAAAAGACAACAAAAGCGTTTTTCTTATCCTTCTTTATCTGATAAATAAGTCCTGCCAAACCAAGTAGCAAAGGAAGAAAATAAAGAGTATTTCTGCCCTTGTTGTTTTGCAAATCTGCGGGTAAATCTTTTTGTGGTCCCAAACGCATTTCGTCCAAGAATTTTATTCCGCTTATCCAGTTGCCGTGTATCAAATCCTTTGTGCCGTTAGATACTTCGGTTGAAGAATAATTTAGTCCATAACTTTGTATATCGTTTTGTCTACCTACAAAGTTCCACATAAAGTAACGCCAATACATATGATGTACTTGGTAGCGGAAAAAGTATGTAAGATTTTGACCAAAAGTAGGTTTTTCCATACTTATTTCGCTTATGCCTGCCCACATTCTATAAAATAAAGGATGGTTACGGCTGTTGTCGGCAGAGTACATACGAGGAAAGACAGTGCAAACATCATCGTTGAATTTTGGACTGCCCGAGCGAACTACAGCATCGTATCGTTTTGTTTCCTTATTCTTTACGTATTTGGTGGTTGTTGGTTGTGATTTTATATCATAGCTAGTTGCTGTAAAATATTGTCCATATAGCAAAGGAGTATCTCCATACTGCTCTCTGTTTAGATAAGTTAATAAAGAGGTGGCATCTTTTGGTGCATTCTCGTTTATAGGAGTATTTGCATTGGCTCTAATAACCAAAGTGGCAAAAGTAGAATATCCTATAATCAAGAAAAGGAAAGACAACAAAGCAGTATTGAATATTGGTTTCATTTTCTTTCTTGACCATATCAGTCCCCAAATTATCAATCCAAACAAAAGCAAGAAATAGAAAATAGTTCCGCTATTGAAAGGTAAACCTATACTATTGACAAAGAAAATCTCAAAATATGCAGCAAGATTTACCAATTGAGGAATAACAAAATACATAACCAAAGCAACCAACACTATGGACAACAGTCCAGCAAGTATAAAGCCCTTTGTAGTAGTTTTTTCGTATTTTTTGAAATATATAATATAGGTTATAGCCGGAATGGTAAGAATATTCAAAAGGTGTATTCCTATGGCAACTCCTATCAAAAAGGCGATAAGAATAACCCAACGTAGGTTGTGAATATCCTCCGATTGTTCGTCCCATTTAAGTATAGCCCAAAAAACTATAGCGGTAAAACAAGACGACATAGCATAAACCTCGCCTTCTACCGCTGAATACCAAAAAGTATCTGAAAAAGTGTAAGCCAAAGAGCCTATGATACCACTTGCAAAAATTGCTATCATTTGTCCTTGTGTCATATTTGCTTTGTCTTTTATAAACTTTTTGGCAAACATAGTTATAGACCAGAACAAAAACAATATGGTAAAGCCTGAACATAAAGCACTCGTTGCATTAACCATATAGGCTATTTTGCTTGTATCTCCTCCGGCAAGAAAAGAAAACAAACGACCTATAAGTTGAAAAGTTGGTGCTCCCGGTGGGTGTCCTACTTGTAATTTGGCAGTTGTTGCTATGTATTCTCCACAATCCCACCACGATGCGGTAGGCTCTGCTGTAATCAAATAGACTATGCTTGCAATAGCAAAGACCATCCAACCCAAGCAGTTGTTTATTAGTTTATACTTCTTCATTATGTGTGTTTTTTATTATTCAAAAAAATGTAAAAAGATTACCATTTTACCTCTTGTCTGTATATAGGCATGGTCATACATCTTGCTCCACCACAGCCTCTTGGAAGTTCCGAAGCCTCAACGGTTACTACAAACTTATTATAATTGTTGAGATTTTCTTTGCCCGAAACAATGTCCTTTGCCTCTATTACAGAAAATCCATTTTTGCTTAATTCCTCTATGGTATGAGTATTACGAGCATAACCTATAATTTTGCCCTCTCCCATACAAAAGAAATTTGCTCCCGAGTGCCATTGTTCTCTTCTTTGAGTCCATTGGTCTGTACCTCCACAAGCAATAGGACGCAAATCAAAACCAAGTATTTTGGTTGCCTCTATAAAGTTGGTTGCCTCTTTATAGGTTATTTTGCCGTTGTCTATATCTATTATGGTGGTATTAAACCCCGTATTGTTTTTGCATATCAAAGGAGTAAAGGCTATACACTCGTTAGAACTCAAAAAGTTAAATACCATATCCAAATGTATGTAGGAATCTAAGGTTTGAGGTAATTCTTGTACTAAGATTTTTTGTTTTGCCTTATGAGTAGCAAAGTATTGTGCAAGAAATTCTATTCCTTTCTTATTAGTCCTTAAACCATTGCCTATAAATAAAATATCCTCTTTTGCTATCAATACATCGCCACCCTCTGTAGCGGTTACATCTGAGGAAAGTTTTGGGTTTATGATTTTGCATTCAAAAAGATTTTCAAAAATGCTTTCCATTATAAAACTCTCTCTATCTCTTACCTCTGTACGCATAGCATTTATAAGTACATTGGAATATACAGAGGAAGAAGCATCACGAGTAAAGAAAAGGTTATATAAAGGGTCTAAAACAAAACGTCCTTCTTTGTATTCTTTAGGGTGTTTGCCATCTTTATAAGGGTAGCCTTCTATAAGATAGTTCGCCAAATTATTATTCTCTACTTCCATCATTTCCTCAAAAAGAAATTCTTTGTTCTCTCTTTTAAGTATGGTTTTCAGTAATTTGGTTTTAGCCTCTTGTTGTTGCAAAACTTGTTTCAAAAGGTCTTTAACCTGATAGGTTTTACACCAAGTTGATAAAACTTTTTCAAAAAATGAATATTCTTTTTGTGCTATTTTCAAGTTGAGAATATCGCTATAAAGAGCGTGGTGGGTGGTTTCTGGTGTCATTTGTTCTATTTCCACACCCGGTGTGTGCAAAATAACACCTTCTAATCTTCCTATTTCAGAATTAACATTTATAGTATTCATAAAAATATTTATCAAAACAGAAATGCAAATTTAATTATTTTTTTTTAATAATAGTCTAAAAACTCAAAAAAATAGAAAATAACAAGTCTTGTTAAAGAAAAATTGTATATTTGCACAATAGGAATTTAGACAATAGACAAATAAGAAAATAAAGTTATGAAAGTAAATGTAAGATATTCTAATAACGATAAACCTACACAAGAAGAGTTGAACTCCATGGAGCAAAAAAGCATAAAGGCTTTGCAAACTTTGAGACAAGGAAGTGGAGAGGGAAATGACTTTTTGGGTTGGATAGATTTGCCAAAGGAAATAAGTTTGCAAGATTTTGACAAAATGCAAAGTGTTGCCGATAGAGTAAGGCAAAATAGTGAAATATTTGTGGTAGCGGGTATAGGAGGCTCTTACCTTGGAGCAAGAATGGTAATAGAGGCTTTGAAACATAATTTTGACACTCTTTTGCATAGAGATTATCCTACAATAGTTTATGCCGGCAATACTATGAACGAGGATTATTTGGCAGAACTTATGGAGGTATTAGACCAAAAGGATTATTCTCTTGCGGTTATTTCCAAATCGGGTACTACTACGGAAACAGCGGTAACTTTTCGTATTCTAAGGCAACACCTTGTAAATAAATATGGCAAACAAGAAGCCTCTCAACGTATAATAGCCATAACAGATAAAGAAAAAGGAGTTTTGAAAAACATTGCAGATAAGGAAGGATATTCTACTTTTGTTATTCCTGATAATGTAGGAGGAAGGTATTCTGTTTTAACTCCTGTGGGCTTGATACCTATAGCAGTGGCAGGATTTGATATAAAAGCATTGGTAGAGGGAGCAAAACAAGAAAGAGAAAAAATTTTGTTTGCAGATAATAAGGATAATGAGGCTATAAAATATGTAGTTGCTCGCAATATTTTATACAACAAAGGAAAGAGCATAGAAATTTTGGTTAATTATCAACCAAATCTTGTATATTTATCTGAGTGGTGGAAGCAACTTTATGGAGAAAGTGAAGGAAAAGACAACAAAGGTCTTTTTCCTGCAAGTGTTAGTTATACAACGGATTTGCATTCTATGGGGCAGTATATACAAGAGGGAAGAAGACTTATGTTTGAAAGTGTTTTGCATATAAAGAATAGTAACAAGCATTTGAAAATTCCGAAGTTGGAGGAAAATGATGATAAATTGGATTACTTGCTTGATTTTTCTCTAACAGATATTAACCACAAAGCAGAAGAAGGAACACGCTTGGCTCACTTGGAAGGAGAGGTTAGTCAGATAACTTTTGAACTGGAAACCATAAACGAGAAGAGCATTGGAGAGATTATTTACTTCTTTGAATTGTGTTGCGGTGTTAGTGGTTATGTTTTGGGTGTTAATCCTTTTAATCAACCAGGAGTAGAGAACTACAAAAAGAAAATGTTTAAACTTCTTGGCAAAGAATAAAATCTTATGAATTATTACATACAAGTAGCCTGAGGCTTTTGCCTCAGGCTACTACTTTCATTATGGCTACCTCGTTTTAACTTATTATAACTTATGCTAAACCACAAAAACTATAACAAATT
>JAUNWC010000139.1 GCA_030540495.1 Bacteroidota bacterium | reverse complement strand
AACCTATTAACCTATTATAACCTATAATAACCTATCCCAACTTATAGAAGGAGGCTTTTGCCTCCTGCAAACTATAATAGTTTTTTTTTAGAATTCTACTGTTATTTTTGCATTAAGCAAAGAAGGAGTTAAATAGTTAGGAACGGGATATACTATATTGTTGTTGTCCTTTATATATGTGTAGGCAACAATATTCTTGTTGTTAAAGACATTAAGCCATTCCACATTTAACCAAATACGTTTCAAGGCTTTAAGAAAATTCTTTTTTGCCCAAGAGGCTTCTTCTTCCTTAATTCTGAAAGTAAAGGCAAGGTCGGCTCGCATATAGTTTGGACGATAAAGTTCTATATTAGTATTTGGAACAAAGAACGGGTAGCCACTACCATAGTTAAAATTAAGATAAACTCTCATCCAAGGCATAGAAGGCAAATAGTCTTGGAAACTAACGCTAACATTAACCAACTGGTCTGTAGGACGAGCAACATATCCTTTGCCATCTCCATCTATATCTTGTTTGGTTTGCATAAGAGAAAGTGTAAGCCAAGAATCTATACCTTTGATAAACTCTCCAAAAAGTTTGATATCCATTCCTGTTGCATAGCCTTTGGCATTGTTTTCTGCAGTATATCTTAGACGAAGGTTGTCTATATAATATGGTATCAAATCCCAAAGATGTTTGTAATATAGAGAGGAGGTAAGTTTGAAATTTCTTGTTCTTATCTTAAAATTCCAGTCCGAAGAAAGAACAAAATGCAAACTCTTTTGACTCTTAACCTCTGAGTTTATTTCTCCTATAAGGTTTCTATATTCTCTATAAAAAGGGTATTGAACATAAATACCAGAGGCAAAACGGAACAATATATCTTGCTTAATCTTAGGCTTGTAAGCCAAACTTACACGCGGAGAAGGGAAAAACTCCTTATTGAAATCCCAATATTGACCTCTTGCTCCCAAATTTAGAAAGTAGGTTCCCTTTTCTTTTTGCCAAGACAAGTGACGCTGAACAAAAAGAGTAAGCCTATTGGAATTTATATCGTTTTTGCTATGATACCAATCTTGTAGATTAGGAGCCTCAGGTGGATTATATATTCCTATTTCGTCTCTATTAGAAGGTATGGAATAATCGGCAGAATCTACCATTTTCCACTCATTGAGTTTATCTGAGGTTACCTCTCTTTGATACTTAATTCCCCAAGAAAGTACACCATTTGCATAGTATTTCTCTCCTTTATGCTCAAAGTTAAAAAGACTCAGCCTAAGATTATTTCTTGCATGCTCTATGTATGTGCCTATACCGAGGTCATAATCTTCCTCACTTGTCAAACCTGCCGCTTGACTTAACCAATATTGTCCTTGTATATCATAAGTTTCTTTTTCGTTAGTTGAATATGCAGAGGTAATGAATTTTAGGTGTAAATCAGGTTTTAATTTATAGTTAAGTTTTAAGGCTCCAAACATAGAAGAGAATTTATCTTTCTCCTTCCCGTCAAAATATACTTTGAATTTTAAAGGGTTGTTTATATCTCCAAAATCTGTTTCTCTGTTTTGAGGAATAAATTCGTATGTATTGTCAGCAATATTGCCCACAAAGGACAAATCTAATTTTTCGTTTATATCCCAAGTCAAATAGGTTTGAAAATCGTGGAAAGTTGTATTATAATCGCCCTGAGTTTCTAAGGAATTGAGCAAATATTTGGTGGTTTTGTTTCTATATGAGAATTGATAAGTAAATTTGTCTTTAATCTTGTCTGCCAAATAAACACCTCCTCCCAAAAGTCCTATGGACAAATTGCCCGAAAACTCTACTGGTTTTCTGTACTTGATATCCAAAACAGAAGACATTTTATCTCCATATTCTGCCGCAAATCCTCCAGATGAAAATTGTATATCGCTAATCATATCAGGATTGATGAACGACAAGCCTTCTTGTTGCCCACTTCTTACAAGGACAGGACGAAAAATCTCTATATCATTGACATAGACAAGATTTTCATCAAAATTGCCACCTCTTACCGAATACTGAGAAGATAACTCGTTATTGGAAGACACTCCCTCTATGGTTTTAATTACGTTTTCCACTCCTCCATTAGGTCCTGCCGTATTCTTAGCCCAATCGGAAGAAATTCTTGTAATACCCTCCTGCCGAGAATAATCTCCCTTGACCTCCACGCCTTGCAAAGTAGTAGATTCTGCCATTAGGGTTACATTAAGAATTGTGGTTTGAAAATTTTTTAAGATTAGTGTAGTGTCAAAGTCTTTGTATCCTATGCAAGAAAACCTCAAAGAATATTCCTTACCTGCTTGCAAACTCAAAGAATACTCTCCTTTTTGATTGGTGGAAGTGCCTATGGGCTTTACCAAATTAAGAGAGCCTATGCTTACGCTTTCTATTGGTTGCTCTTTTGCGTTGGTTACCACTCCTTTTATTTCTTGCGAGTAAAGAGAAGAGGCAAAACACAGGATTAATATGATTATATATCTTTTCAATTTGTCTATTTGTTTTTATGACACATTTATAAACTTATTCAAAAATATTTCAAAGGTTTTTAGTAGTTTTCTTTGGGGTAAAGAGCATCCCACCCACTATTATCCTCTTTCAACCATTTGGCAAACCAAGCATATATGGTGTTGTTCCATTTTAATCGTTTCTCAAAATCAACTATGCCATGGTTTTCTCCTTTTATTGTAATAAACTCCACTTCTCGCCCTAATATTTTCAAAGCATTATACATTTGAATACTTTCTCCTATAGGCACATTGGTATCATCTGTTCCGTGTAACAATAACAAAGGAGTGTGTATCTTATCAGCATTGAAAAGTGGTGAGTGTTTGGTGTATAGGTCTGGGTTGTTCCAAGGGTAGTTGTCTGAAGTAGAAGCACCCGAGTAGGAATACCCCCAATAGCCCTCACCCCAATAAGAAGTAATATTTGAAATACCAGCATGAGATACAGCACAGGCAAAAATATCTGTTTTGGTTTGCAAATACTGAGTCATAAAACCTCCATAACTTGCTCCCATACAACCTATATGCTTAGCATCTATAAAATTATAAGTCTTGCATACTCTTTTTACTCCTTCTATTATTTCATTGGCAGTGTAATCGCCCCAAGCATTAACGTGTCTTGCAGCAAATTCTT
The DNA here is from genome assembly GCA_030540495.1 of Bacteroidota bacterium. GTDB lineage: Bacteria > Bacteroidota > Bacteroidia > Bacteroidales > P3 > Scybalousia_A. The sequence goes on along the minus strand of JAUNWC010000139.1, from coordinate 1,942 downwards.
GTCCCCAACCTGTTGTTCCACTTGGATTTATAACATATACAATATAACCTTGTTGAGTATATAACCAAGCAGAATACCTCATTTCAAAACTCCTATCCGTAGGCGAGCAACCTCCATAGTAATAAACTATCATAGGATATTTTTTTGTGGAATCAAAGTCAGCAGGATAGTATAATCGTCCGTCTATATTTGAGTTGTGCATAGGAAAAGAAAAAGTTTCCATTTTGCCTATGGTCAATTGTTCAAACTCTTTTTTCTTTGGAAAGAAAACTTCCTTAACCTTTACAAGAGAGTAATTATTGGTATCCATTACAGCGTGAAAAACTCTTTTTGGTTTATTATAATTTTCTCCATAAAAGACAATTTGACTCTCGTCTTGTGATATATCAAAACTATGGACTATATCTACATCAAGATTTAACAAATAAAAAGCATTGTCCTTGATATTGTAACGATAAACAGCAACAGAATCTTTGTTCTCACAAGTAAGATACAAATTATTTTTTCTTACCGCTATGTTTGTAACATTAGGAGAAAAATTCTTACCAACAGGTTTTATTTCCTTGGTTTGCAAATCCATCAGATAAATAGAATAGTTGAAAGCATTAGGTATTTGATTTTTTTTCAAAGTAGAACCCAAAGAGTTAAAAGCCTCGTTGCTTGCTTTCATTACTATGGTTTTTCCGTCCTGTAAATACTGAGCCAAAGCCACAAAACCATCATTTTCTACTAAGGTATCTATTTTGTTGTTATCCAAATTGTATTGATATATGTTATTGAAAGTAAAAGGTCTTTTGGTAATATTGTCCTTTGATATAGAAAATAAGATAGAATGCTCTTTTATATCATTAAGGTAGGTAGAGCGGAAGGTATGAAAAAGTTTGCCATTCTTGTTCTTGCCATAGTAATATAATTCTGTTCTGTTCCTCCAACCCGGTATTCTGTCGTCTGGCAAATACATACGATGCAAATCCGCTGAAGTATTATCCCTTTCACTCGTTTTGGATAGAATATAAGAGCCATCATCCAAAAAAGATACACTGCCCGTTATGTCCATATTGTCATCCAATAGCAATGTTCTTTCTTTATTCTGTGGGTTAAGAACATAGAGTTTATCTTTATCTTTGTAATAAAGAAGATTGGTCTTGGGTTTCCATTCATAAGCAGTTATTTTGTTATCCACAAATACAACCTCGTCATCCTCAGTACTTCTAACCTCTATTCTATAAGTAGATTTACCTTCTGTATCTGTATTATAATATTTTATCAAATAATAATTGCCACTATCCGATATGCTAACCCTATAAGGATTTTCTCCACAAAGCATAGTCTTTAAAGTAAGCCCAGAGGCATTTTTGCTCAAATTTACCTCATCTTCATATATCAGAACTTTTATCTTGTAGAAGTAATTATTTTCTTTTATCTTTGAACTAAGGCACAAAGCACCTATTCCTATTATATGATTACCTGGCTCTAATTCCTTTTCTACCAAAACTTTGTCCTCTTGGTTTATATCCTCTTGTTGAGTTGTTTTTTCTGATACTTGCTCTCCATCTATGCTTATTTTGAGTTGTGCATTGGAATAAACCTCAAATTTCACCTTTTCTCTCTTAGACAAAGTTATATTAAAATATCTCTTTTCTATATAATAATCCTCTAAGAAAGAAAAAGGAACTCTTATTGTATCCATTCCCACTGCATCGGTTGTTATCTCTTTTGATAAATAATTTTCTTTTATCTGAGGAGCGTTAAAAAAATCTTCTATGGAAAATTTTTTGCCCTGATTGTCTAAGGAATCCAAAATCAGTGGAGAAGAAAAACTCTCGCTTTCAATATAAAATTTAGTTATAGGTTTTTGTGCCTTTATTGTCTGTATGGACAAAACTATCACAAATGTAACAACAAGTAAGTTAATTATTTTTTTCATTTATTCTTATATTTT
>JAUNWC010000138.1 GCA_030540495.1 Bacteroidota bacterium | reverse complement strand
TAACCTATAAGGAGGCTGTGCCTCCAACTTATTATAACTTATTATAACTCTATTTCGTTTGCTTGAATAACTTTACCATTTTCTTGGTTGGTAACTATTGCTATTACTCTACAATTAGACAAATTCCATCCCGAACCTATGTTTATAGCATAATTACGTTTTATTGTCTCATCGGCAGAAATTGGCTGAGTATTTATAGGCAAATTAACCAAAGCATTCTCTCTTAATACATTATGGAATGTGTAAGCAGTGTCTTTTTTGCTACCATCCATTTGCACACCCACAATACCATCTTCTGCAACAACAAGAGTTAGCAAAAGATTTTCCGATATATTCTTTAATGCGGACAACTCAACTCCAACATATATTTGATTTCCTGTCTGCCTTGCTCCCAAACCTATGTTTAGAGAGTGCGACATAGAGGAAAGTTCTGATTCTATAGTTGTTGCCCATACACCATATTGCAACATAGAACCCGAACGATTTACCATACCTATAGGGTTTGTGTTTATGTTGAACGAATTATAAAGAGAGGTGCCATACTCGGTTCTCAAATCCAAGTAATTATTACTCTTACTTGGTGTAGCAAAGTGACCTGCATGTATGGTAAGAGCCACCAATTGTCCTTGATAAGAATGTTTTAAATTCTCCAATTCTTCGGCAGCCTTAGGGCAGTTAGTACAAGACCAACCGCTATATTCTTCCAAAAGAACGGCTTGGGTGTCTTGTTTTTTTGTTATGGACACATCCTCCTTTATAGGACCAGGAAGTGGTATTCTAAGTTCTCCTTCAGCATAGTCATCACAAGCAACTAAGCCTATAACAACCAATAATACAATAGCATATCTTTTCAATTTCATAACACTTTATAGATTTTTATTTATAACGCAGAATTATGTAAAGTATTGTAATGGTATGGAAGAAAAAAGAAATTTAAACGAAAAAATAACAAATGCAAGGGCGGATATGTCCCTTGCGAAGAATCAAAAAAATAACTTCGGTAATTTTTCTTACCGAAGTATAGAAGACATTTGGGAAAAACTAGTAAGTGTATGTGAAAAACATAAAATCACATACACCATAACCAAAGAGGAAGCGGAAATGAAAGGAAATTTTCTTGTCTTTCATTTTGAAGCAGAATTCTGCGATTGTGAAAGCGAGGAAAGAATCTCCACATCTATGGACGTGCCGATGACTTCCTTTGAGAAAAAAGGAATGGACTCTAATCAAGTCTTTGGAGCATTCCTGTCGTACAATAGAAAATATTTAGTGTGTAGGGATTTCCAAATCAGAGCAGGTTTAACAGAACTGGATTCTGATGACGAAATAAATACCATCTACACTAAGATTGACCAGTGCCAAACAATAGAGGAGGTTTTGGCATTACGTCCAATGATTGAAAAGATTAAAGAAAGCCAAAACAAAGACAAGGCAAGTCGTTTGGCTAATGAAAAGTATAAGGAATTGAAAGTGAAAAACTCGCAACCTGCTCAACCATCACAAAAACAAGTAGCACAAAATAATACAGAAATTAAATAAAAGGAGAAGAGAAATGAAAACATTTAAAATCACCGTAATGGAAAGAAAAACCGGAGAAACTATGACAATAACCGCCGGTGCAAAATCTCAAATGGAGATAAGGAAAAAACTTTTTGTAGGGCTATATCCTTATAGGAAAGAAATACAAGTAACAATAACGGAGATAGTAACCATTTAAATTTACATAATTGAAGTCTAAGGCGGTGAGTTCCTTGTTATTCTTTATACTTTAATATGAAGTTTGCAATACCACCTTATAAAATGACGACTATAACCACCGCCGAAGACTTTTTAAAAAGAAAGAAATAAAATGGCAAAGAGAAAAATAGAAAACAATACGGAGTTTGAAAACTCTAAAATGGAGATAGATAATTCTCCAATAGATTACGATACAACGATAAAAGATTATCCTTTGGAGTTGTGCGAACCTTCGCTTTTGATTGCACAGGCTCACAGAGAAATAAAGAAATTAGAGGAAAAAATGCAGAAAGCAAAAGAAATTATTCTTGCATATATGCAAGAAAACAATATACATAAGATGCAAAGTGTAAATGGATGGGTAACGTTTGTAGCCGTACCAGAGAAAAAAACAAAACGCTTTGATGTAAAAAAAGCGATGGAGGAATGTCCAGGCTTAGAAGTATATTACAAAGAAAGTACAACAAAGGGATACTTAAAAATCAACTAAAAATGAAAGAGAATAAGGATTATATAATAAAACGTTTGGCAAACACTCTAAAACTTGCCAAACAAGAATTAGAGGGAGATTTGGAGCAATTCCTTAATATCTATCTTGCTATGGAAAAAACACAAGATAAAGAGGCTCTGAATAAGTTTATAGAGACTTTAACCTCTAAGAAAAAGAAAGGAATTGCTCCAAAGAGAAAAAGAGGAGCACAGCCTGGCAACCAAAACGCCAGGAAATATCGTCCAATTCCAAGGCGAAAACCAAGACAAAAAGAAGAGGAGATTGACAGCCTTTTTTGTGAAACCTCAAACAAAGTAGAAAGTAAAGAAAATAAGCAAGTTAGCGAAAATACAAAAAACGCTAACGAGGGCAAATCGCTTGTTTTGTTTGAGGTAAAACAAACAGAAAATAAGCAAGTTAGCGAAGAATACACGGAGTTTGAGGAAATAAGCGAAAATTTTAAAGAAAAAGAAAAAGAAAGAAAGAAAAAGAACCAAAAAAATTTTTTTCTAAAAAGAAAGACGGCAATTTTGAAAATTTCCAGTTTTTGAAAAGCCCGTTTTTCCAAAAACTAACACAAAACCTAAAAACCGAAATGAAAGAAAAAGAAAAAAGTTGCGGCAAAAAAGAAAAAGAAAGATTTTCTAAGCCTTCGGTGGAGCAAGTGGCAGAGTATTGCTCCGAAAGGAACAACGGCATAAACCCTGAGCTCTTTTGTGACTTCTACGAAAGCAAAGGTTGGTACGTAGGAAAAAATAAAATGAAAGACTGGAAAGCCTGCGTTCGCACTTGGGAGCAGAACGAAAAACGCCGTGCTCAAAGCAACTTTAAAAACTTTGTGGAGGTAAAAAAAGAGCCAACTATCTACGAAAGGGTGTATGATTCTTTGGCTGAAAAAGGAATAGTTCTTTAATTTGGAAAGACGCAAACGGATGAACGCACAAGTAACAACATATATTCCACAATGGCAAAGTGAAATGGTGTCAAAGATGATAAAAAATCTAAACACCGAAGAATTGACAAATTTTGCTTTGCAAATGGTGAATTATGGTTGTATTCTCAAAGGGCAAAACAAGTCTGAAAAGGATGTAAAGATTATTGCCCAGGTGTTTATTTCGGAAGCAAAAAGGAGGTTTGCCTACTTGACAACAAGCCAAATAGAGTTGGCTTTAAAAGACTCAGATTTTGGCGAGTATGGAATAACGGCAGAGGGAATGCTTAAAAGTGTGGTAAAGTATTACCCAATAGAAAAGCAAAAGCAAAATGCGGATATAGAAAGGCAAATAAATACAGAAGTTTTACCTCAACTACCTGCCCCAAAAGAACTTGATAAAAAAGAAAAAATCAAGTGGCTGAGGAAAGGTTTTGACTTTTGGAAAATACGCGGTTATGTGTGCGATATAGATGGAGATTTATTCAAGTTCGCACGAGAACTTACTCCACAATATACTCCGAGTTTTTCAGACAAAAAGAAATACGTAAAGCAAGCGAGAATATCTTGTTATGAGTATTTCTTTGAGAAAGACAAATTTAAGTACCAGTTGCTTCTTAGAGTAGAGTATGACAAAAAACTCCTAAGTAGTAAGAAATTTAAAGACTATTTGAGAAAACAATATAAAGAAATGTGGCTTAGAGACTACTACAAACGTAGCAAATGGAACTCCCAAAGGGAGATTTAATTGAGCAAAGCCACTAAAACATTAAAAACAAAAAAGGAGAAATAAGAAATGACAGATTACGAAATGAGGTGCTTTGAAGAGCACGATGAGGCTTTGATGGAAGAATTAGAGCAAAGAAAAAAAGAAGTTCGAGCGGAAAGTGGTGCCGCTCGAAGAGATGTAGAAAGAGCAGATAGCATTTTGATTAATGCAATAATAGAGATAAGTAAATATCTTCGACAAAAAGAGGGCTTTAACTATTGTGAATGGGAAAAGCATTTCCAATGGGATAATGCCGTAAAAAAATTCGGAGAATGCATGCTTAGAATAGAGGATGCTCTATACGATGCAGATGACTTTGTAGAATAAAGGAGGAAGAATATGGCAAGAGTAAGAACAGGAGGAATTTACAGAGAGGAAACAACCGCAGGAATATATAAAACAGCGACAGGAGTAACAAAGCAAAGACGCAAAGTAAGATATTCGGCAGTAATACAAGTAAATTACCACAGATATAAGTTTCGTTCTACTAATTATGAAAATTGCCGTTTTTGGCTTGATTGGATGTTGCAAAAATATAAGTATGTATGAAAGACGAAGTTTATTTGAAAAATGGCAAACTAATACACACCGTTTGGGCAAAAAGAGAGGCAGATGACATTGTAAGATTTTACAATATAAACCCAAAAAAGTACGATGGTTGTTTATTGTCTGAGGAATTAAAAGAACCAGTACTATTATGGAATAAAGATGCCGAAAGATTGTTTGGAGAAAGAGAATTAAAAAAGATAACCAAAGAAAAATCGCCTATGCGAGTACAACTTTTGATAAAAGAAATAAAAGATAGTGAAATATTTAACGGATAATTATAAACCAAATAAAAACTTAAAGAAATGAAAACATTTTATAGAAGCAAGAAAAAAAGTAGAGATTTTAACTTCATAGAAGTTTATGAAGGAAGTCTATCCGTATCTTTCTACTATCATTTTACGATAATGATAGAGCACAACGGAATAAAAAAAGTCTATATCGGTAAGGTTTCAGAGAAGCAAATGCAAGAAGAAGTTGCAGATATGGAACGCTTGTACGAAGACGAAGTTAAAAAAATAATATGTAACACAATATTAAATTATTAAAAGAAAGGAAGAAAAGGGAGGTGGATAAAACCCTTATACTCGTCGGAGATAAGGTGCCCGTGA
>JAUNWC010000137.1:2568-5098 GCA_030540495.1 Bacteroidota bacterium | reverse complement strand
TTCCAATTATTTTTCAACATTATTTTTAGTCTCTCTTACACCGAGCTGACGTTAAATTAAAAAAATCTACTTATAAAAGGAGACTAAGCCTCCAATCTAATAATAACCTATACCAAGCCCTACTATAAAAAACCAAAGAAAATAGTAGTGAGTAAGATAAAAATTTGTAATTTTGCAAGCCGATATTGGAACAAAAAAATAGTAGATATTAATGGAAGATAACGCTGAAAAGTCTGAAGACGATACACCCATAAAGAAAATTCTTATAATAAGATTCTCTTCCATAGGAGATATAGTACTCACTACTCCTATAATTAGATGTGTTAAGAAAAAATACCCTGAGGCAGAGATACATTATCTAACTAAGCAACAAAACGTTGCCATATTGCAAAACAATCCATACGTGGATAAAATTTTTGCACTTGATGCTCATGCCTCCGTTTTTCATTCGCTTATAAGAGAGTTAAGAACAGAAAACTATGACTTTGTAGTAGATTTACACAAAAATTTGAGGAGCCTTAGAGTAATTCTTGCCCTTAAGAAGCCCTTTGCAAGTTTTCCAAAACTCAATTTTAAGAAATTCTTATTGGTAAGATTCAAAAAAAATCTTATGCCAAAGGTACATATAGTTGATAGGTATTTTAAGGCTGTGGAATCTTTGAAAGTCGAAAATGACAACAAAGGCTTGGATTATTTTCTTTTGGAAGAAGATTTTATACCAAACGATGCCTTACCTCTTTCTTTTCAAAATGGATATATCTGCATAGCCGTTGGTAGCAAACACAATACCAAGCAAATGCCTGCCGAAATGATAATACGTATATGTCAAAAAATCAATGGTCAGATATTACTAATAGGCGATTTGAACGACAAACCTAAGGCCAACAGAATAGAAAACGCCATAGGAAGTAGAGTATTCAACGCTTGCGGTTCTTTTTCCATAAATCAAACTGCCGCCCTTATAGAAAACTCACTTGGCATTATAACCCCAGATACTGGAGCCATGCATATAGCCTCGGCTTTGAAAAAAAATATTATAAGCGTTTGGGGAAACACAGTTAAAGAATTTGGAATGTATCCTTATTTGCCCAAAGAGGTAGAGGAACGCTCGCTTATCTGTGAAGTAGAGGGGTTGAAATGTCGTCCTTGTTCAAAACTTGGTTACAAGAAATGCCCCAAAAAGCACTTCAATTGTATGCGTTTGCAAGATATAGACAAAATAGTAAAAAGAGCAAACTCTTGGTTTGAAGACAACTCAGAATACTGAATAATAAAACATTATGGAATACAAAAGAGAAATAGAAGCCTTTGAAAGAATGCTTTCTTTGATGAAAAAAGTAAGAAAAGACTGTCCTTGGGACAGCAAACAAACCAACGATACGCTTAGAACTCTAACCATAGAGGAAGTATATGAACTTTCTGAGGCTATTCTAAACAAAGACGACAAAAATATTTGCAAAGAATTGGGTGATGTATTGATGCACGTTGTCTTTTATAGTTTGATAGGAAAAGAAAAAAACAAGTTTGATATAACGGAAGTAATGAATAGTTTGAGCGAAAAACTAATACGACGACATCCTCATGTTTTTTGCCAAAGTGGAGAAATAACCTACCAAGATGTTGAAAAGAATTGGGAAAAAATAAAATTAAAAGAAGGCAACCGCTCTACACTTGCCGGAGTACCCTCTACTCTACCCTCCTTGGTTAAGGCTTATCGTATGCAAGACAAAGCCAAAGGAGTTGGATTTGATTGGGAGAACAAGCAAGAGGTTTGGGCAAAGGTAGAAGAGGAAATAAGAGAGTTGAAAACAGAAGAGCAAAAAGAAGACAAAGAAAAAATGGAGGAAGAATTTGGAGATGTATTGTTTGCTCTTATCAATTATGCTCGCTTCTTGGATATAAATCCTGATACCGCTTTGGAAAAAACAAATAGAAAATTCAAAACTCGTTTCCAATACATAGAACAAAAAGCAAAAGAAAAAGGACTTAACCTCTCTGATATGACACTTGAAGAAATGGACTCCCTATGGAATGAAGCAAAACAGACTCAGCCTGTTTTATAAGTTGAGATAAGTTATTATAAGAGCCGTAGGCTCCACCCCCATTATAACTTATTACAACCTATCCCAACCTATAAATAGCCTATGGCTATAATCTATAGAAACCTATCTCAACCTATAAAACTATAAAAAAAGGCTATATCCTTTTGAGATATAGCCCTTAATTAATAATAATTAAAAATGCTATAAAACTACTTCTTGTGTGAAGCGTAATAGTTCATCAAACAACCATCTGCCAAAATTTCTCTTTCATCAGCAGTTAGATTTTGGAAGTATAGGTGAATATCTTTTACTCCGTCTTTGCTTATAACCTTTGCATCAATTTCCTCTTTGCCTTCAAGGATAGCCTTTCTTATACCTTCTACATAAACAAAATCACCTACATTATAATCAAAAGCAGTTTCTTTTGCTATGGTGAAAGGAACTATACCCCAGTTAATACAATTGGAACGATAACGTTTGGTAGCATA
>JAUNWC010000137.1:0-2558 GCA_030540495.1 Bacteroidota bacterium | reverse complement strand
CCTTTTGACAAGAAGCGGCCTGCTCTCTTGCTGAGCCATCTCCTGGTTTGTTAGCAAATACGCAAGAGCCAAAAGAAGTGTTCTCTGCCTTAGCACCTACTTTATTCAAAGCATCCAAAACGTGTTGAGGTGTTTTGCCTGCACGTCTTTCAAGGTCTTCACTTTGTATGCGTTTGGAAGTACCTACATATTCAGGCACACGCCTTGAAAGAGCAAACTCAGAAAGTTTCAACGGGTTGGAACGATAAGAAGAAGTCTCACCCGAAGGTATCAATTCATCTGTTGTAGTTACAGGGTCGTGAATAACCGCTGCAAGTTCTACCAACATATTATCTTGCATTGGATACATTTTTGGCCAGTCCTTAATGTTTGGTCCATAACGAAGTTCTTCTTTTGCATCCGCTTTGCCAAATCCTTCATAAACTCGTTTTTCATAAACGGCTGGGTCATATTTGTATCCTTCGTAATTTACATTGTAATCTATATCTGTAGCCGCTGTGATAATACCTCCATTAGCAGCAGTGGCAGCAATACTTCTTGCATCCATCAAAGCAACAAGAGAAATCTGTCCTTGACCTGGTTTAGAACCCTCACGGTTAGGGAAGTTACGAGTTGTATGACGAATAGAGAAACCATTGTTAGAAGGAACATCTCCCGCACCAAAGCAAGGACCACAGAAAGCAGGCTTAATGGTAACACCGGCTTCAAGCAAATCCTCTGCAATATGAGAGCGAGTAGCAGCCAAATACACAGGAATACTTTGTGGGTAAGCACTTGCTGTAAAATAGCCATTGCCTGTGGATTTGCCTTTAAGAATAGCAGCGGCAGCAGCCAAATTGTCGTATGTACCACCAGCACAACCGGCTATAATACCTTGGTCTGCCCAAACTTTTCCGTCTTTTATTTTGCTAACAAGGTCTATTTCTATCTTGTTTCCAAATCTCTTTCTTGAATCCTCTTCTACCTCTCTAAGAATAGCCTCTGGATTGGCTTGCAATTCGTGTATAGTATAAGCATTAGAAGGGTGGTAAGGCAAAGCAATCATAGCCTCTTGTTTAGAAAGGTCTATTTTTATCATACTATCATAGTAAGCAACTTTGCCTGGACGCAATTCCCTGTAGTCCTGAGGACGATTATGCATTTTATAATAGTTATGAACCTCTTCGTCTGTTACCCAAATAGAAGACAAACAAGTAGTTTCAGTGGTCATAACCTCTATTCCGTTACGAAAATCTATAGGAAGATTTTTTACTCCCGGACCAGCAAATTCCAATACTTTGTTCTTTACAAAGCCATTCTCAAAAGTAGCCTTTACCAAAGAAATAGCCACATCGTGAGGACCTATACCTTTTTTTGGAGTTCCCTCCAACCAAACAAGTACAACCTCAGGTGCATTGATATCCCAAGTGTTCTCCAACAATTGTTTTACCAACTCACCGCCACCTTCGCCTACTCCCATATTACCAAGGGAACCATAACGAGTGTGAGAGTCAGAACCAAGTATCATATTGCCACACTTAGCCATAGCCTCACGTGCATATTGGTGAATAACGGCTAAATTGGTAGGCACAAAGATACCTCCATATTTCTTTGCAGCAGAAAGACCAAAAACGTGGTCGTCTTCGTTAATAGTACCACCAACAGCACAAAGAGAATTGTGGCAATTGGTCATTCCATAAGGAATAGGAAATTTCTCCAAACCACTTGCTCTTGCTGTTTGAATAATGCCAACGTATGTAATGTCGTGCGAAATCAAAGCGTCAAATTTGATACGCATTTTCTTACCCTTGCTCTTATCTACATCGTGGGAGCGAAGTATGTTATAGGTAATTGTATTTTCACGAGCCTCATCAGCCGAAATATTTGCTGAATCAACGACTTTTTCACCGTCAAGAAGATATACTCCTTTGTTGATAAGTTCTACCATTTTTAATTGTATCCTTTTTTACTTTATATTTATAAATTATTTATTCAAATACAAATAATTTGAAAATGCAAAGTTATACAAACTTTTTATAATCAAAATATTTTTTTAACAAAAATAAAAAAAATAAGTTGGAAGTAGGTTGGAGGCAAAGCCTCCTTTTATAGGTTATGATAAGTTAGCATAAGTTAGCATAGGTTACAGCCATAGGCTGTTTTATAAGACGCATAAGCGTATAATAAAATGTAACGGCTTTGCCCTCCTATTATAACCTATGCTAACTTATGCTAACCTATAAGGAGGCTAAAGCCTCCAACCTAAAATAACCTATCATAACCTACCAAAAACCCACCAAAAAAACAAAAAATCCGTTTACTGAGAATCAATTAGTTAGAAAAAAAATTTTTGCAAATGCTTGCACAGGTCAAATTTTCTTCGTAACTTTGTAAAAAGAAATACACCTTCCTTATTTTACTCCATTTTTACCCTTATAACTACTTGATAATCAGAGAGAACGAATCTTCGTTTTATTTTCTCGAAAGCAAGATTCGTTCCAACGAAAGCAAGATTCATTTTCTGGAAACGAAGAAAAATTTAAAAATTTTCAAGAAAAATTCTCATAAATCGCTGTTTT
>JAUNWC010000136.1 GCA_030540495.1 Bacteroidota bacterium | reverse complement strand
GAGCTACTGCATATGCAAAACGAAAAACGGATGCACAAGGTTTGCTCGGGAAATATAAAGCTAAATATAAATAAAAATAAAAATAATAAAGAAAATACTGACTACGTCAGTAAAAAAGAAGAATGCAAAAACGCCGTCGCCGTCGCCAATGGAGAGAAAAATATTAAAATGGAGGAGGATGTTGGTAAGGACGAAAAGGCGATAGAGAACTTTGAGCAGGAGAGTTTTAAAAAACCTCTTGCGGGGGAGGTAGAGCGGACGGTGAATGATTGGCTGGGGGATTTTGAGAAAAGATTCCGTGAGAACTTGCAAGAGGTGTGTGGTAGCGAGCAGTGGAGAAAGTTCGCTATGGGTAAATATGCCTGTTTCTCAAAGGTGGAGAAACGGGAAATTTTTGAAGAGTTTATCCTGCGGAATGCAGGAGAAAGGAAATATACGGGAATTTATTATGATAGGGACTTCCAAAATGAGCAAAGGAAGCATTTAATAAACTTCCTGGATAAGAAAAAAACTATAAAAAAGGAAGAAGATGGAAATAAGCGAAATGATACAAAAGCAGTTGGTAGCAAATACGAAACAAAGTTTGCTACAGACCTCTAAGATGAGCCTAAAAGATGAGGAGTGTGAGGCATTGATAACTCAGGCTTATAGGTTGTTAGTAGAGAAGAAAGGTAGAACGTTTTTGGAGGAGAAACAGGTGAAAGAGAATATAAGGGCAATAACCAAATGGAGTTTGGAGAAAAATTATAACCCGTTCTTGTTCTTGGCAGGAACAGTTGGTAATGGAAAAACTACATTGGCAAAGGCTTGCATACAGGTAACAAATCTGTATTGGCAGAAAAGAGAAGATTTGTTGCAGGTATGGAGAAAGCCCTTTAAGGTGGTAACAGCCACCGAATTGAATGAAATTGCTAAAGATGATAGCAAGGAATTTAAGGAGATAAAAGGGGCACAACGGATGATGATAGATGATATCGGAACGGAAGCCGTAAGTGTAAAAAATTACGGTAATGTAATTAGTCCATTTGTGGAAACGTTGTATCATAGATACGACAAAGGATTAATAACGATAATGACAAGTAACCTTACCTTAGAAGAAATAAGAGAAAGATATGGGGTAAGGGTTTTTGACAGAATGCAGGAGAGTAACAAGATTTTCTTTAGAGGTGAGAGTTATAGAGGAAATAAATAATTATAATCAAATAAAAATATATAGGAGGATAAAGAACAATGGAAATAGCAGGAGTTGTGAAAAGAGTAGCAATGGTAAGGAGTGGCGAGGGGGTAAATGGAATGTGGGTAAGTAGGGAATTTAGCATAATGACAACTGGGGATTATAGTAGAGAGGTTGCATTTGTGTGTGTGGGGAAGGATATGGTAAATATTATAAGTGGAATAAACGAGGGGAAGACGGTAATAGTTAGGTTTGTGCCAGAGAGTAGGATGAAAAAAGATGAGACGGGATGGTGGACAAGTTTGAGGTGTGTGGCTATACAAGTAGCAGAAAAGATTGCAATAAATAATTAGCAGTAATGTCGGATAAGCAAGAAATAAAGGCTCTGGTAATAAGAATAAGGTTATATACTTCGCAAGAGAAGTATTATGTAACGAATACGACACAAAGATATTTGTATGCTTGTGAGGTGCTTGGGATAAGCATTGGAACGGCAAGAAATATACTAACAAAATGCAAGAGAATAAAGAGAATGTCTTTGGAAGAGGCTAAGAAAGAATTAAAGAAAAGGAATGAGTATATGTATAACTTGGCAATTACAGACGTAAATAAGAGTTTGTATGAAGGGAAGTAGAGGATATGCTAAGCGAGGCAGAAAAGAAGGTAATAAGAGAGAATGAGAGGAGAAAGAAAAATTTATTCCCAGATTATAACCCTTTGACAGGGGTTGGTAGTTTGGAAGAAAGGGTTGCGTTAGTATTGGATAGTAAGCACACTATCTATTTACCCAAAGAGATGGTGGATAGGTATGGAATAATTAAAGAGGTGGTAGGGATGGGAGGGTTGCAAAAATATGTAAGAGGAAATAAGAATATAAAAGAGAAAGAGAAGTGGAAAAAGGCGTTCTTATTGGAATTGCATAAGGCGAGGCTAAGGAATGATTTTGAGTATTGGGCAATAAAGAAGGCTTGGATAAAGCATAAGCAGACGCAAAGGATTGTGCCTTTTAGGTTGGATGTGCATCAAAGATATATAGTGCACGAGTTGGAGAAACAAAGGAAGGCAAGAAAACCTATAAGGCTAATAATATTGAAGGCAAGACAATTGGGTAGTAGTACGATAAGTACGTTGTATATGCAATGGATAGCAACTCAGTTAAAAGAGAATTGGTCTTTTGCAATAGCGGCGCATACTCAGACGGCAAGTAATACAATAAAAAGGATATTTGAGTTGAGTATGAAAATGGATGGTGAGTTTAGATTGAAAAACTTAGGAAGTCCATTGGTAAAGCAGATAGAGGAAAGAGGAAGTGTTATAAGAGTGGGAAGTGCGGTAAAGCCAGATAGTTTAAGAGGCGAGGATTTGCAAATGATACATTATAGTGAGGTGGGAATATGGAAAAGGACAAGGGAAACCGACCCAGATGATTTGATAGCAAGTATAAGTGGGTCGGTATTGCCAGATGCTGATACTTGTATAATAATGGAGAGTACGGCAAAGAGCAAAGGAAGTTTTTTTTATGAGCAGTGGGATAAGGCAAAGAATGGGGAAAGCGTATTTGTGCCTGTGTTTGTGGCTTGGTGGCAGGTGGAAAGGTATCAGATAGAAATGGAGGACGATAAGGAGAAAATAGAGTTTTATAGAGGATTGGACGACTATGGGAGGTTTTTGTGGAAAATGGGAGCAACATTGGAGGGAATACTATGGTATAAGGAGAAGAAAAAGACGTTGGGAGGAAAAACTCAGAAAATGAAAAACGAATACCCGAGTACAGAGGAAGAGGCTTTTACGAGTGTAGGCGAAAGGGTGTTTGATATAGAATACGTGGAGAATATAAAAAGAAATATAAGAGAACCGAAATTTATAGGAGAAATAAGTGGAGATGGAAAGAAAGGTAGAATGGCTTTGGAGAATATAAGATTTGAGGAGAATGTGGAGAATGGAGGATTGAGGGTTTGGGATATGCCTGACAAGGAGATAAGGATGACAAATAGGTATATAGTGAGTATGGATATAGGAGGCAGGAGTGAGATGGCGGATTATTCGGTAATAAGGGTAATAGATAGGTATTGGAGAAGTGAGGGAGGGGTAGATGAGTTTGTAGCGACTTGGAGAGGACATTTGGATGTGGATTTGGCTGTATGGAAAGCGGTACAGATAGCAAAGGCGTATAATAATGCTTTGTTGGTAGTAGAAAGAAATACCATAGACAGCCAGCATCAGAAAACGGATGGAGTGCATACCTTTACGGTATTTAATGAAATAGTTCCATTTTATGAAAACATATATGCGGACACTGACCCGCAAAGAGTAAAAGAGGGTCTGCCTCCTAAATATGGTTTTTTTACGGGTAGCGGGTCGGCTAAGAATAGCAAACAGGCAATAGTGGATAATCTTATAGGTCTGATGCGCGAAAGTGGTTTTATAGAACACGACAGACAAATGATAGTGGAATGTGACCAATTTGTGTATAAGAAAGACGGAGGTTTGGGAGCAGAGGAGGGAAAGAATAACCACGATGATGTAATAATGGCAAGTGGCATAGGGCTGTTGGTGTCAAATAGGATAGATATGCCAAAAGAAATAACAGAGGAAAACGACTTTAAGGTAATAAAAATAGGAAGTAGGTATTAGAAATTATTATAATAGATTATAAAAAAAATAATAATTATTTTACTAATTACAAGAAAAATAGTATCTTTGCAAAAAAAGAATGGTAAATGATTATTACTTTTGAGGACAAGGACTTAGAGGAACTTATCATAACAGGTAAGAATAGAAAATATAAGGATATAGCAAAAGATTTTTTATTGGTAAAAAAAATAGTAAAGACTTATGAAATATTAAAACATTCTGAAAATATAAAACAGGTTGCTCAGCATAGTTTTTTGCATTATGAAAAGTTAAGGTATGGGTATAGTGGTAAGAGTTCTGTACGACCATTTGGAAGTAAGAGAGTAGAAAGATTGATATTTGAGGAAAAAGAAAATAAGATAGAAATAACAATATTAGAATTAGATAATACTCACTATGGAAACAAAAAATAAGGAAATAACGCCTTGTATGGCAATACATCCTGGGGATATACTTGCGGATGAATTAGAGGCAAGAGGAATAACTCAAAAAGAATTTGCAAGTAAGATGGGAATGTTTCCTGCAAATCTTAATAAGATTATAAAGGGTAAGGCAAAGGTAACAAAAAGAATTGCTGAAAAATTGGAAGAGTTGTTGGGAATAACAAAAGAATTTTGGCTGGATATTCAAAAAGACTATGAAATAAATTTACGCACACAAGCAAAAAGAGAATTTGACAGCGAAAATAAAATGGCAACTATTCCATTGGCGCAATTGTTGGATATGCAAGAGGAAATAGAGAGGTTAAGCAGTCGGTTGAACTTTATTATAGCGAGCCAAAAGAAAAAGAGAACAATAATAAGAAAACAAATCAAACAATGACTTATGGAAACAAAAGTATTATTGGAAGAATAAGTCGTTAATAAGATTGTCGGAGGGACTATTATCGGGAGTGGATATATTGATATTCACTCCGCTTTTCTTTTGTATGATGTTAAGACGTTGTTGTTCTAACTCCATACGTTTTTCTTTAAGGAGAAAGTCTTTTTCTATAGCCTTGTGTTTGTCGTATAAGGACAGAAATACGGAAGAATAGTAGAGATATTTGGCTGGGTCTTCAATGCGGAGTTCTTCCATAACATGAGGAATGGAATCTAAGAAAGAGTTGGTAAGGAGACGTTGCTCCAAACGTTTGAAACGAGCGTCCTTTGTAGGCTCCGAGAAGTCGCCTATTTCTTTTAGTTGTTGGGGTGTTATGGTTGTGGTGGTTTTGTTATCTGTCTTTTTCATATTCTTTTTAATGTCTTTTATGGGTTATTTATAGGAGTGTTTGGGTAGAAAAGTAAGGTAAGAAAAAAAG
>JAUNWC010000135.1 GCA_030540495.1 Bacteroidota bacterium | reverse complement strand
AGAAGAGACGGTATTGTAGATTTTGGTATTTGGGATATAATTTCTCCTAAGGATTTGATTATTCCTGTGGATACTCATGTTTTTCAACAGGCAAGACAACTTGGACTTACACAAAGAAAGACTGCCGATTTTAAAACCGCAAAAGAAATAACCCAACAAATGAAAGAAGTTTTTCCTTTTGACCCTACGCTTGGCGATTTTGCTCTCTTTGGTTATGGAGTAAATAATAAATAAAATTTAGAACCTAAAACCTATGGTTACACACCAGTTAGATATATCCAAATTTTTTATTTTATAATTACTATTTATCAAATTCCTTTTATAGAACAAATCTGCATAATCGCTATAATAAAACATACCATCTTCAACGTCTTCTTTTATGCTGACTTTATTTTTTGCAAATCTTAATCTATAAGTAAAATCGGAGAAAAAGTGTTTGTAATAAAATCTTATTCCAAAGGGAACAAAAGCAGAGTGCTGTTCCAAATGTTCGTCTCTATACAAATCAAAGCCTCCAATGTTTTTATCATCAAAGACTCTCATTGAAGAATAAAAATAACCTATTCCAGCGTGAAGCATAAAACTAATATCCCTTTGAGGAATTTCCAAGAACTTACATCCCAAATTTAATGCTAAGGGAATATCCACCATAAAAATATCTTTAAACCAACTCACATCCAAACCCAAATCTATAAAAAGATTTATTTTATTCTTGTCCCAAAATTCTCTTGCCATATATATTCCCAAACCATTCCAAGTATTTTCTTCTAAATCAATTGTTTTTATATTGTTGTTGCCTTTGAAATGCATATAATACAGCCCAAAATCAAAACCATAATATCCCTCTGTATATACTTCTTCTTCTATTTCTTGTGCATGAATATTAGAGGTAAGGCAAAGTGTTATCAATAAATAAAATAAGATTTTCTTCATACTCTTTGTATTGTGTTATTTTTTGCAAAGATAGTGTATTTCTTTTTTTTACGTATTTTTTTGCAAAGATATTTTTGTATTTATATAATAATTTATAATTTTGCACGGAGAATAATACGACAAGTTTATGATAAAAAAGTTATTATTTGTTGCTTTGATGTTTGCTTTTGTTTTTTCTTCCTGTTCAACAAAGGAAAACAAAGTAAGCATAGAGGAACTAAAAGATTTGAAAGACTCCGCTTCCTTTGCACTTGGTTATTTAAATGGTATGCAAGCCACTATGGACTCAAATACTCCTGTCAATGCAGAGGTATATACGAGGGCTTTTAAGCAAGCCTATAACAAAGACACTTCTGAGGTTTGGGATGAGGCAACTATGGAAGCCATTGCTATGGAATATCTTAGGCAAAGTATGGAGAACGTACAAAGGAAGTATTCTGAGGCAGCAAGACCAGATATAGAACGAGCAGAGCAATTTCTTGCTAAGAACAGAGAAGAAAAAGATGTAATAACCACCACAAGTGGCTTGCAGTACAAAGTCTTAAAACAAGGAAAAGGCGAGAAGCCTTCCATTGGTAATGGAGATAGGGTAATAATGAAATACACCTATTATGAACTTTCTCAAAACAACACTATGGAAAAGGTAAGGAGCAATATAAACGAGCAGAACAAAAAGCCTGGTCCCATAAGCATAGATGGTTTGTGTCAAGCCGAGCAAGAGGCTCTTTGTTTAATGAATGCAGGCTCACGTTATATTATATGGTTTCACCCAAACATAGGCTATGGAGACAATCCAAAACTGCAAAAATGTGAAATAGAAGTTATAAAAGTCCTAAAAGGATAGGAGTATAAAAATAAATTTTGTTAAAAGATGAAAAAAATTGTATCTTACTTATTGTTGGTTGTTTGCGTCTTATCTTTGCAAGCACAACAGATGCCAAAGCCCTCTTTGTTGCCAATCAAAGGCAATGGGGTTAATACTTTTCTTTCTCATAAAGAGAATAAAAATCCTCTGCTTCAAAATGCCTTTTCGGATAGATTTTGTTTGTATAATATTGATGGTAAGGAATATATATCCCTATTGGTAAAAGTGGATAAAAACAACGACCTTTCTTTTCTCAAAAACTATGATGTTATTTTGGGTTCAAGACAGGGAAGAATACTAACTCTTAAAATAAATACAGAGGAATTGGCAAGATTTTGTGAGCAGAGCGAAATAATAGAAATAGAAACTGCTCGCAAAGCCGTTAGTCCTTTGCTTAATATTAGTACCAAAACTATGCACGTACCTGAGGTCTGGGAAGGTTTGGATTTGGAGAGGGGATATACGGGCAAAGGGGTAATTGTAGGTGTTGCCGATTGGGGTATAGATTACACACACCCTAATTTCTATGATACTCTTATGCAAGAATATAGAATACTTGCGGCTTGGGACCAATTTAGAACATCGGGACCTGTACCAGAAGGATTTTCATACGGCACATTGATAGAGGGAAAAAATGATTTACTAAACGCTCAGTGCGATACTGCTAATATTTATGGATATGGTTATCATGCAACCCATGTTGCTGGTATAACCGGAGGTGGCGGAGCCTCTACTGTATATAAAGGAGTGGCTCCTGAGGTGGAATGGTTATTTTGTACTTGGATACCTGACGAGACCTCTGTTTTGGATGCTTTTGCTTGGATGAGAGATTATGCTAAACAATTGGGCAAACGTTTGGTTATCAATAATTCTTGGGGGCTTTATATTTATGGATATATGGATGGAAGTTCTATGTTAGACGAGTTTATCAATGATATGTCTGAGCAAGATAGTGTTGTTTTTACTGTTTCTGCTGGCAACAATGGAGAAGAAAAATTCCATTTGGAAGCAGATTTTTCCAATACAACAGATACCTTAAAAACAGAAGTTGGTTTTGGCACTTCCTCTGTATCAAACTATTGGGGAGAGACCGTTACTTTGCAAGGAGAGGATAATACAACTTTTTCTACCAAAATAGAAATCTATGACAGACTTTGGCAAAAGGTACATGAAAGCAATGTTTTGTTGTGCGATGGCAGTGTTATAGGCGATACTATGTTTGTGGTAGAAGAAGGAGATACTATTATATACAGAGCATCTTCTCGCTACCCTGCAGATAATAGACCTTTGATAGATTGGGAAGTAAGAAAGACTAAATTAGATAATAGTTTTACCCACGTTGTTTTATGCATTAAAGCCAATGGAGGAAAAGTTCATGCTTGGAATGTGGCGTGCCTTACTACAGCCGTTGGCAATTGGGGATACGATTTTATGGATAGCAAGGAGGGATTCTTGGCAGGCAATTCTGAATATGGAATAAGCGAGCCTGCTGTGGCTGAAAAGGTTATAACCGTTGGAGCAACCAAAGCAAGGAAAGTAAATCAACCTTCAACCATAGCCTTGTTTTCCTCTAAGGGTCCTACGCTTTGTCCTTATTTAAAACCCGAGATAGTGGCTCCGGGACAGAGTATAGTTTCCTCCGTTTCTTCTTTTACCACTTCTTCTCTGATGACTATAACAACTAATTTTGAAGGCAAAGACTATCCTTTTTCAGCAGTTTCTGGCACTTCTATGTCCTGCCCTATGGTAACAGGAAGTGTTGCTCTTATGTTGGAAGCCAATCCTTATCTTTCGCCTCAAGAAGTAAAAGACATTATTATTCAAACCGCAGATACCAATGTTAATTCAGGTACTTGCCCTAACGATATTTGGGGCTATGGCAATATAAACACATATAAAGCCGTTCAAAGAGCAGAGGCAAAGGTTGGTTTAAGTCAAATAAACAACTTTAATACTCTTGGACTATATCCTGTACCTGCTCAAAATATATTGTACCTTAAAAACTTCCAAATCAAAGGCATGGTAACAATTTTGGATATGACCTCAAGGGTAGTTTTAAATACCAAAGTCAATAATTCTCAAATAGATATTTCTTCTCTAAGTAGCGGAGTTTATATCATTTGCATTAGGGATGGAGAAAACGTTTATCAAAATAAATTTGTGAAAAAATAAAATAATTTGTGTTTTTATATCTATCTTAAAATAAAAATTGTATCTTTGCAAACGAGTTTTGACTTTATAAATGCGAGAAAAATAATTTAATAATAACCAAAATAAAAAGACGAAATAATGAATATTCCACAAAATTTAAAATATTCTGAAGACCATGAATGGTTGAGAATAGAAGGAGAAGTAGCATACGTTGGTATAACAGATTATGCACAACACGAATTGGGTGATATAGTTTATGTTGATGTAGATACAGAAGGAGAAGAATTAGAGGCAAAAGAGGCTTTTGGCTCTATAGAGGCTGTTAAGACTGTTTCAGACCTTTGTATGCCTGTATCTGGCAAAGTATTAGAGGTTAATGCATCATTGGAAGACAATGCCGCTTCTATCAATTCTGCCCCATACGGCGAAGGATGGATTATAAAAATAGAAATGACAGACGTTAAAGAGGCTGATGCTCTTATGGATGCAGAGGCTTATACAAAATACATTGGACTTTAATCAATAAGCATTTTTTATAAAGAGGGGTCTTATTCTTTTTGAGCAAGACCCCTATAATTTTTTATACAGATGAAAAATTCATATATTTTTGGTAACAAAGTTTATTACTTTTTGTTTGTTGTTTGCACCATTGTTATTACTACTCTTTTGCTCTTGCCTGCTAACCTTTTTTCCAATACTCCCAAGATAGTTCTTTGGAAACATAGCGACAAGGTCGTGCATTTCCTTATGTTTTTCTGCGAAAGTTGGTTGCTTTTTCGCTCCATAGAACTAAGAAAGGGTTATAAATTCTCGCGCATAAGCAAAATAGTTGTTTTATCTATCTCTATTTTTGGACTTTTTACCGAAATATTGCAGGGCATAACTTACAACACAGCCAAAAGAAATTTTTCATTAGCCGATTTGTTTTTTGATATTTTAGCCTCTGTGGTGGCTGTTTTGGTGATAAATTTTTTGCACAAAAGAATAAAAAAGAATATACCTTTTTGAGAAAGAAAAATTTTTTATAACCATCTAATTATAAAATAAATATACTATGCTTTAATTCCTTCTATATGGCAATAAATTGTAAAAAAAAGAAAAATAATTTGCCAGTTTTATAAAAAAGTTGTAATTTTGATACTTCAAAAAATTAAGGAGAATTTAGGATGAGAATAAAGAA
>JAUNWC010000134.1 GCA_030540495.1 Bacteroidota bacterium | reverse complement strand
GTTACAGCCTCAGGCTGTTTTATAAGACGCATAAGCGTATAAAAAGAGTAACGGCTTTGCCCTCCTATTATAACCTATGCTAACCTATCCCAACTTACAAAACAGCCTGAGGCTGTAATTTATGCTAACCTATTACAAAACTGGCTGTTTATAATTCATTTATATATACGGGTAGTGTTATGGTTTTTTTCTTGCTGATAAAACCGTATGCATCTTTGAAAGCATCTTGCAGAGTTATAGGGTTCATAACAGGCGCATCATAATCCAAAATATTGCTTAAGGTTTGCAAATAATTATATGCGTTTTTGTCTATTTTTCTGATTTCAAAGTTATAGTCCATTGTGGTTTCAGCCCAACTGTCGTATAAGTAGGCTAATTTTAGGGTGTATTTTTTCCCTTTGAAGTTCTTATTAGAAAAAAGTCCAAAATGATTATACTTCATGTCCTCTCCTTCAAAAAAATCTACTCCCAATGAATTAGCCATATAGGTATTTGGAGCAGACTCGTATAATACTTTTTGTGCGTTCCTATTTACCGGCATATTAGGAACAAACATATAATAATTTTCCTCTCCATCATCCTCCATAGTAAGATAAACCACAATGTAGTCCTCTCCATCTAATCTTTGATTATAAGCGTAGAAACTATCGACCTTTGTTGGCAAGAAATCTAATCTAAGACTATGCTCTATGGTTGGATATTTGTTATTTTCCACTCTTAGAGTTATTTCGTCGTTGTGTTGGGGCAAATAATCAAAAACTATTTCTGGATATTTTTCTTGTGTTTTCTTTTCTTTCAACGTTCCATTTACCCAAAGAGTTACTTCTGTGTTTTGTGCAAACACGCTATAGCGGTCAAAGTTTTCATCAATATCATCGTCCGTAAAATCTACATAAACACCCGGTTTGGCAGAGTGCATAATGGTCATACGTATGCTGTCGTTTTCTTCTATAAAGGTAAAGAACACAAACTTATCCTCAGGCAAATTTCCCTTATAATCTATCTCGTATTCGCAAGAAGAGAAAGAGAGTAAAACCAAAAGGCTAAGAAGAATTATATATATTTTTGTTTTCATACTTTGTTATTAAAATTTATAGGTATAAGAGAGGGTTGGAATAATAGGCATAATGCTAAACGCTCTGAGTTTGTTTGGCTTATCTGTGGTAAAGACAAAGAAAGCGTTTTTATGATTCATTGCATTATAAACATTGAACGACCAGATGATTTCTCCCTTTTTGGTTTTCTTTTTGTAGTTAATTCCCAAGTCCAAACGATGATAGGTCGGCATTTTAAAGTTGTTTCTTTCTCCATAAACATTGATTAAAGTCGGATAATAGAGCATATATTCGGGTATAGTACCCACAAGGTTATAATATTGTGCTATAGGAACATTGGTTCTTTGACCGGAGTTTATAACAAAGGCAAGTGTAATATCCCATTTGTTGTTCAATTCGGCTGAGGCTACAAAGTTAAGTTGATGTCTTGCGTCAAAGCGGTCGTAAAACCAATTTCCGTTATTTATCTCTCCATTAGGGTATTGTCTTTTTGACCAGGAAAGAGTGTAGGAAATCCAGCCCGTTAGTATGCCATTGTTTTTTTGAATATTGACTTCCAAACCATACGCTCTGCCTCTGCCCTGTGCTACTTTGTCTTCCCAATTGTCACTATTGCTAAAAGAGGATATTCCGTCTTTGTAGTCTATAACATTGTCTAAGTATTTATAATAAAATTCCAAACCGATGTTTATTCCTTTTTTTATTTGATAGAAAGCACCAAAGGAAAAGATATCGGAGGTAATTGGTTTTATTCTTTCTGTTACAGGCAACCATAAATCCGTAGGCAAAGAGAACATACCATTTGACAAAAGATGTATGTTTTGATTCATATTGGCATAGCCTAATTTCAGAGAAAAGTTCTCTAATATAGAGTATCTCAAAGAAGCCCTTGGTTGAAGGGAAAAATAATTAGTATTCTCTACTTTGTAATAATCGGAATGCAAACCAAGTTGAGCAGAGAATTTTTCCTTCCAGGTAAAAACGTTTTCAAAATAGAGAATAAATTCGTTTGCGTTTTTGTTGTTTTTTAATTCGTAAGGAAGATAGGTTTGTTGATTGTTTTCCAATGATATAGCCCTTGTTATCTCGGGAGTGTAGTGGTGAAAAATATAATTGGCTCCAAAGTTCAGTGTGTTATTGTTGTTTAGATAGTAGGTAAAGTTCTTTTTTAAAGTATAATCCTCTATTCCCGAATTGAATTCAAATGCAGAATGATAGACAATTGTTTCGTTTGTCATATTGTTTTTTTCTTTTGCATCGTAACTATTGTCTATTTTGCTAAGGTATTTATTAAAAGAAAAAGAGAGGTTGCCAAA
This sequence comes from Bacteroidota bacterium, assembly GCA_030540495.1. Classification (GTDB taxonomy): domain Bacteria; phylum Bacteroidota; class Bacteroidia; order Bacteroidales; family P3; genus Scybalousia_A. Next base: position 2,768 of record JAUNWC010000134.1, on the reverse strand, counting down.
CAATTTGGAATTATATTGATGAGCCCAATCCAAAGTTCCTATTGTATTACCCCAGGATATATCTGCTTTTGAATTATAGTATTCTTCGTTTTTGTATTCGTCAGTAAAATTATAAGCATCCTCGCCTTTGTAAAAAGAAAGGGTAAGGGAGTTCTTGCTGTTGAAACGGTGTTTTATCTTTGCGTTCAAGTCATAGAAATGATAAGCAAAGGAGTAGTTATCTTCTTTGTTTTTGGTTGCATACCAAATCAATGGACGCAAAAGTAAGTCTAAGTAAGTGCGGCGAAAAGAAAGATTGAAAGTAGTTTTGTCTTTCCATATAGGTCCTTCTATGTTGAGTTTGGCTGATATAAGTCCTACGGAAATATCTCCTTTTAGTTTTTCGTTGTTTCCATCCTTTGTCCTTATGTCCATAACAGAGGATACTCTACCTCCAAACTGAGCAGGAAAACCTCCTTTGTAGAAGTCTATATTTTTGATTGCCTCTGTATTAAAAGCAGAAATAAAACCCATCAAATGATTTGGGTTATAAACCTCTATACCATCTATCAAATAAAGATTTTGGTCTGAGTTGCCTCCTCTTACATACAAGCCTGTTGTTCCCTCAGTGCCGGATTTTACTCCCGGTAGCATTTGCACAGCCTTCAACAAATCACTCTCTCCGGTAAGGGTTGGCATTTTGGAAACCACTTGAGGACTAATTTCTATTTTGCCGACAACAGCCTCATTGACAAATCTTCTTTCTTTTTGTTTATCTACCACAACCACTTCTTGCAACATGGAGGCAGGAGATAAATAAATATTTATAATAGTGTCTTTTGCAAGGGTAAAGTCTATTATTTGTTTTTCGTATCCCACAAAAGAGACTTCTATTCTCTTTGCTTTGGTAGAAAAAGAATAGAAGCCGTATGCATTGGTAACGCATCCTGTTTTATTCTCGGAGTCAAAAATAGTGGCTCCTATAAGAGTTTCCTTGCTTTTGTTGTCATAGACATAACCGCTTATGGTATATTTTTGGGCAAATGAAACCACTATTGCAAAAGCAAGGAAAACAAGGACTGCAATACCTTTCATTATTTCTTATATCCTATGGTTTGGAATAAAAATATATGTTCGTTTTCGCTCAAAGGCAATACTTCTTTTACTTGTTTTTCGGTGTGAGCACCATAACGAGTAACCGTGCCAAGATTGTTGCCCATACCAGCACAAGCCAAATACATATTTTCGCTTACGTAAGCAGCAGACATTGAACCAAAAACAAATTTTGTATGATGTTCTTTTATTCTGCTATATTTCTCAAAATCAGAAACAATAGCAATGTTTGTTACTTTGCCAGCAAATCCTCCTTCTCTGTCGGTTAGTTTTCTATAATCGCCTTGTTTTACAAGAATAAGTTCGTTTGCCTTTTCGTCATAGCGATATATACCACTTTCCAAAAATACATACAAAACAATATCCTGAGCATTCATTGCCGTAGGAGCAGTACGTTTGCCGTGAGATTCTCCCCAACCTGCCCACAATATAGTAGAAAGGTCTTCCAAGGAAATATCGCCATCTTTAAAACTTCTGTCAGATTGACGCAAATCTATGGCTTTTAATACACTTTCACCACCTTCTTTCTTTGGTTGTGGTAATTTTATGTTCTGTGCTTGCAAACCTGCAAACAACAAACATACCGATAAGATTAAAAATACTTTTTTCATATCTTTTATTGATTATTTAATTGTTACTCCTATATAACGCAAAAAAGGCTCTTAAATTATATTCAAGAGCCTAAAAAAATAATACCATGAAATTTTATTTTCCCATTCGTCTTGCCAATTCTTCGGCAATAAATGAGGCAACATCATCAGCGTAACTATTGGCTCCAAAACCAGCATCGTAGCCTAATTCCTTTGCCAATTCGTGAGTAATTCTTGCTCCTCCACAACAAAGAATAACCTTATCTCTCAAGCCCTCGGCTTCAAGCATTTCTACCAATTCGGTAAGGTTCTTTATATGTACATCCTTTTGAGTAACGGTTTGAGAAACCAAAAGAGCATCGGCTTTTAATTCTATAGCCTTTGCAATAAATTCTTCGTTAGGCACTTGTGAGCCCATATTCAAAGCCTCTATCATATCATAACGCTCCAAACCATAATGCCCTGCATAACCTTTCATATTCATTATTGCGTCTATGCCTACGGTATGAGCATCTGTTCCAGTGGAGGCTCCTATAACAACCATCTTTCTGCCGATATGCTCTCTGATAAATTCGTCAGTTTCATGCATATCCATAACATTACTTTCTACCTTAGGTACGTGAATAACCGTATAATCAACAGTATGAGTACAAGAGCCATAACAATTAAAGAAAGTGAACCCTTTGGTTAATTCCTTATAAAAAACCACCATAGGATTTTCAAATCCCATCTTCTTCAACAATTGCTTGGCTGCTTCAACGCCCTCTTCTCCTGCCGGTACGGGAAGAGTAAAACTAAGTTGGGTTTTACCATCGTTCATTGTATCGCCATATGGCTTAACTTTGGTTAGGTCAAGATTGGTATCAAAATCTTTGGCCTCCATTGAATATAATCCTGAACTCATTATTCTTTTCCTCCTTTTCCTTTCATTAAATCAATAAATGGATTGTAGTACTTATCGCTCTTCTCAAATACTCCTGCTAATCCTTTACCTCCGTCTCTTGGTCGTTTGATATCTGCAAATATACCTTTTTCCAATGCAGAGAATAAGCCCTCAGATTGCATACGCTCCAAAAGATTTACCGC
>JAUNWC010000133.1 GCA_030540495.1 Bacteroidota bacterium | reverse complement strand
CCCTTTGGGTATGAAAGGAACTTGGGAGGCTTTGGTCAATTACAAGGATATAGAAGCAACAAAACGCACTAAGATTATTTGCGAAAATGCTCAATGGTTTGAAGACCATTCACCTATAAAGCCAGAATATCGCAAAAAGAAAGTAGCCGGAGTTAGTGCTAAGGTTATTAATGCAGCCATGTTAGGTGGTGACTGCTACCCTACTCCACCTATTGGCATCAATTTGCCTAACGCCGATTGGATTAGAAAAGAATATGGCTCAAAGAGTGTTACTATTGCCAATTTAAGTGATGCTTATTTTTATGCTTCTATGGAAAGTCCGAACAGTGCTTTAAAAGAATTTGCTTTCAGCGATAAGGAAATAGAAATGGAAAAACTCTACGGTCAGTTATCCGACAATCTACACACTGATATGCACGAATGTTTGGGACATGGCTCTGGTCAATTATTAGACTCCACTCCTGCCAATGCCCTTAAGGAATACTCTTCTTGTTTGGAGGAGGCAAGAGCAGATTTGTTTGCCTTATACTACCTTATGGACAAAAAAATGATAGACTTGGGCTTGGTGCCTTCTTTGGACATTGGCAAAGCACAATATGACTCTTATATAAGAAATGGATTGCTTGTGCAGTTGGCAAGAATACCACTTGGAGAAAAAGTGACAGAGGCTCATATGCAAGACAGAAAACTAATATCGGAGTATGCTTTTAGAAATGGAAACAATTGTATAGAAAAAAGAATAAAGGACAATAAAACCTACTTTGTAATCACTGATTACGAAAGGCTCAGAGAAGTTTTTGGAGAGTTGCTTTACAAAATACAAGACATAAAATCAAGAGGAGATTATCAAAGTGGCAAGCAACTTGTAGAGGAATATGGAGTAGATATTGATTACGACTTACATAAAGAAGTTTTGACAAGATATAACAATTTGGGAATAAAACCATACGGAGGTTTTGTTAATCCTATACTTAAAGAAAAGAAAGACAAAAATGGTAATGTTATAGACGTGGTTATATCTTATCCTACAACATTTATAGAGCAAGAATTGGAATACGGCAAAAATTATAGCAAATAAGAAAATGGATTCTACTTTTGTAAAAGGAAGACAAGGAGAGGATATTGCCTGTGAATTTCTTGTAAATAAGGGTTATAGCATTCTTGCGAGAAACTATGTTTATAGAGGACACGAAATAGATATTGTTGCACAGGATAGGAATGAAATTGTTTTTGTGGAAGTAAAGCAAAGAGCCTCCAATGAGTTTGGGGAGCCTTATATTGCTGTAAATACAAGAAAACAACAATACATTATAGGAGTAGCAAACTATTATATACAAAAATTTAATATAAATTTGGAGTCAAGGTTTGATATCATCTCCATAATTCACAGAGAGAAACAAGAGCCTCAAATAGAACATATTCCTCATGCCTTTATGCCAAAAGTACAAAGAAGGAGTCAATATTATAAACGATAGAAAGTTTGTGTATTAAGATAGGTTACAGCATCCACAGGATGTTTTACAGAACGCATAAGCGTACTACAAAGCATAATGGCTCCTACTCTCCCATCTTAACCTATGCAGATTTATGGCAACTTATTATAACCTATTTTTTTTGGTAGTTTTTGCAAATTCAAAGTATGGAATACTATTTTTATAAACTTTTTTTTCTAATTTTGCATTTTACTAACAAAAGAAAAAATTTAAGAGTATTTATATGAAACAACCTTTGGTATCCGTAATCACCGTTTGCTACAACGCAAAAGATGTGATAGAACCTACAATAAGTAGTGTAAGAAAACAAACTTATAGAAACTTGGAATACATAGTTATAGACGGTGATTCTACGGACGGAACAAAAGAAATAATAGAACAAAACAGAGATGCTATAACAAAATATGTTTCTGAAAAAGACAATGGGCTATATTATGCTATGAACAAAGGCTTGGATATGGCAGAAGGAGAGTATGTTTGGTTTATCAATGCAGGCGATCGCATACCTCACTCCAATACTTTGGAAAAAATAATGGATTCTTCTCTTTTGGAGCAAGATATTTATTATGGAAGAACTAAAATCATAAATAAAAAAGGCGAAGTAATAGCCAATCGTAGATTAAAAGAGCCTGAGGTACTTGATAAAAATAGTTTTCGTTGGGGAATGTTGGTTTGCCATCAGGCTGCAATAGTAAGACGCTCCATTGCCCCATACTACAATACTAAATACAAAATAGATGCAGATTTTGAGTGGTTATTAACCTCTATAGAAAACTCTAACCCTACGCTTATAAGACATTCCAAAAGGACGTATTGTTATTTTCTTGAAGGAGGTTTTTCCAAACAAAGAATGTGGCAAGCAAATACGGAAAGATACAAAATAATGATAAAACATTATGGTTTTTTATCTGCCACATGCTACAATATACTTATGACTTTCAGATATATAAAAGATAGATTCAACAAAGTATCTATGACATAATTTTTTGCCATAGATATAAATAAAGAAAAATAAAAGGAGATAAATATGAAATTATTAGAAAACAAAGTGGCTTTGATAACCGGAGCCTCCAAAGGAATAGGAAAACAAATTGCTTTAATGTATGCAAAAGAAGGTGCCTTGGTCGCCTTTACCGACCTTAATAGAGACGCCGTTATGGAAGAAACTGAGAAAGAACTTCTTGCCATAGGAGGTAAGGCTAAAGGATATGCAAGCAATGTAGCATCTTTTGAGGATTCTCAAAGAATTGTAGAGCAAGTTATTGAGGAATTTGGCAGAATAGATATATTAGTAAATAATGCTGGTATAACAAAGGATAATCTTTTGATGCGTATGACAGAAAAAGATTGGGATATGGTTATTGCTGTAAATTTGAAATCTGTATTTAACCTTACTCATGCGGTGCAAAAATATATGATTAAGCAAAGAAGTGGCTCTATAATAAATATGAGTAGCGTGGTAGGTGTTAGTGGTAATGCAGGACAAGCCAACTACTCGGCTTCTAAGGCAGGTATTATAGGTTTTACCAAAAGTATAGCAAAGGAATTGGGAAGTAGAAACATACGTTCCAATGCTATTGCTCCGGGATTTATAATCACAGATATGACTGCTCAAATACCAGAGGATGCTCGCAAGGCTTGGGAGACTCAAATACCTATGAAAAGAGGAGGACAACCAGAAGAAGTTGCAAAGGTTGCTGTTTTTCTTGGCTCCGATTTGTCTTCATACGTAAGCGGTCAAGTAATTCATGTTTGTGGTGCAATGAATTGCTAAAATTAGAGTAGAAATTAACCTTATAAAAAATATAATAAAAAATGAATAATAAGAAATTTGACCCTGCAATGGCCATTAACGCTGTTGCAGAAATTTCAGCAGAAAGAGGAGTAAATCCTAATATCAACGATTCTGCAACCTTTACATTTCCTAAGGGACAACTTATGACCGATACTTTCCACGGCGAGGCTGAAGGTTTCTTTCTTTATTCTCGTCATTGGAATCCAAGTAATATGGCTCTTTGCAAGGCATTGGCTGCTATGGAAGGTACAGAGGCTGCTTGGGCTACGGGCTCTGGTATGGCTGCCATAACTTGTGCTTTGATGCAATGCCTAAAAACTGGCGACCATATTGTTGCTTCTATGACTGTTTATGGAGGTACTTTTGCTTTCCTTAAAAACTATATAATAAACTATGGAGTAGAGGTTTCCTTTGTGGATACTACCAATTTGGAGGATGTAAGAAAGGCCTGCAAAAAGAATACAAAGGTTATCTATACAGAAACCATGTCTAATCCTTTACTTAGAATAGCCAACGTGTCAGAACTTAGAAAAATAGCCGATGAATTTGGAGCAAGACTAATAGTAGATAACACATTTACTCCTATGATTTTCTCTCCTTATAGACTTGGTGCTCATGTTGTTGTTTATTCTATGACAAAATATGTTAATGGCAAAAACGATTGTGTAGCAGGAGCAATATGCGCAGATGCTGATTTTATCAATGCTTTGATAGACGTAAATAACGGCACGGCTATGCTTTTGGGACCTGTTTTAGACTCTTTCCGCTCCACTTCTATTCTTAAAAACTTGTATGACTTGCATATAAGAATGAAAAAACATTCCGAAAACGCTATGTATTTGGCAGAAAGATTCAAAGCACTTGGCATCAAAGTCAATTATCCAGGTATGCCAGAGCATATTGACCACGAATTAATGGTTAAGGAATACAACGAGCAATTTGGATTTGGAGGTATGATAGCCATAGATTTGGGTACAGCCGAAAAAGCCAACGCATTTATGGAAAAAATGCAAGAAAAGGGTGTTGGTTATTTGGCAGTATCCTTAGGTTTCTTCCGTACATTGTTCTCTTGTTCGGGCAAATCTACTTCAAGCGAGGTTCCACAAGAATATCAAGATAAAATGGGTATGTCCGAAGGTTTAGTTCGTTACTCTGTGGGCTTAGATAACGATATGTCTATGACTTTTGAGAAAATAGAAGAGGCTCTAAAAGAATTGAAATTTATCTAATCTTTAAATTAAATTAGTTACAAAAAGAGGAATTTGATGTTGTCAAATTCCTCTTTTTTTGATTTTTTCTGATAAAAAAAATCATTTTTTTATTTGGTATTATAAAAAATAATATATAAATTTGCAGGCAGTAGTAATCAAAAAAATAGTAAGACCATGAAAAGATTAGTTATTTTGCTTGCTTGTATGTTTATATTTATTGGCATCAGCACAGCACAAAAGGAAAAGAATGAAGGCTCTTATAAACAAGTAGAAAAAGAGTTAAATACCCTGCAAAAACTTATAGACAGCAAATTATATTATTCTGCATACGAAAAGGTTGAGAGTACTATGGCGGTTGTTAAAGAAGAAAAACAATTGAAAGAGTTGTTTTCTAAAATACAAGAACTTAAACAACTTTCTCCTCAAAAACCCGAGTCCGAATGTTCCAACCTAAAAGAGCAAATGAAAAAAGGAATAAATATTCCAAAAGAAACTCTATTCTTTTACGATTGCATCAAAGATTAAAATAAAGAGAAATAGATTCTGATAAGTTACAGGCTCAAGGTTAGCATAGGTTGGAGGCTAAGCCTCCTTATATAAGTTGGGATAGGTCAGCATAAGTTAGCATAAGTTGGAGGCTTAGCCTCCT
>JAUNWC010000132.1 GCA_030540495.1 Bacteroidota bacterium | reverse complement strand
TCCGTCAAAATACATTAGAGTATTGTAACCACAGGATTTTAATTCCTCTATAGCCTCGTCAAATAGCAAATCTGTTTCATCACTCTTGTGACAATCAGAGGACAAACACATTCTTATACCCATATCTTTCATAATGTGCCACCAATCTTTTGAAGGGTAATAATCTGTATGCCTTTTTTTATACAAGCCTCGCGTATTTATTTCGCAAATAACCTCGTGTTTTTTTATTTCTTCCAAAAGACTTATGACCATATCTCTATACCAAGTAGTAGAATTATTAAAAAACCTACCCTTATTGTGCATAGTTACTTTATCAGGATGGGCAATCAAATCAATTTTATTTTTTTGCAACATCTCTATTTGTTGAGAAAAATAAGCATTGCAAGCCCGTTTTATATCATTATCAAAGATTTCCAAAAGTCCCTTGTCATAAACATTAGAATCATGTCCATCTATAAACCAAGTCTCTTTGCATTGATTATGCTCTTTTATCTGATGCACACTGCCTATAATATATTCCAAACCATATTCTTTGGCTTGCAAATAAATGTTCTCTTGTATATCGCAAATAAAATCCATCTCCATACCTACAAAGATTTTTATTTTATTCTTGTATTCTTCTTTTAATCGTTTGTATTCAGCAATATATAAAGAAACATTTTCTTTTTTTATGGCAAAAGTATTGTCAAAAGGTACGGGAGCGTGAGCAGAAAATCCCCACAAATCAAATTTCTTTTCTATTGCAGCAGATAACATTTCTTGCATAGAACTTTTGCCATCGCAAAATAAAGAGTGGCTATGATAGTTGGTTTTAAGCATAGTGTTGGTTTTATGGTTTAAAATCTTCTATGCAAAATTACATCTTTTTGCCATTATTACAAAAAAACATAAAACACTATACTGGGTCTACGTCTATGTATATACGAAGGGAAGAGTTTTCTTTTTGAGCCAAAAATTCCTCATTCCACTCCCTAAGCCTTGTTTTTGAAAGTGAGTAAGAAATTTTGTTTTCTATCTTTAACCAAATCTCTTGATGATAAAGGTTGCGTATTCTTGCAATAGTTGGCTCCTGTGGTCCAAACATTCGCGAGCCAAAAATTTCTTTCAATCTTAAAGCATATTGCAAAGATTTGTTTTTTAATTGCTCCCTGTCTTTGTATTGAAGTGTTATTTTTATCATTTTGCAAAAAGGTGGAAAATTAAGTCTCTTTCTATCCGTTATTTGAGAAGAATACATCCTAAAATAATCGTGTTCACAAACATCTCTTAATATTTGATTATAAGGGTCGTATGTTTGTATAACAACTTTGCCTCTTTGGTTTCTTCTGCCCGCTCTACCACTAACTTGTGTAAGGGTTTGGAAAGCCCGTTCATATGCTCTAAAATCAGGATAATGCAACAAAGCATCTGCATCCACCACTCCCACAAGCCCAACGTTATCAAAGTCTAATCCCTTAGTAACTATCTGTGTTCCTGTTAATATATCTGTTTCTCCTGAGGCAAAATCCTTTATTATCTTGGTATAAGCATCTTTTTGTCTTGTGGAATCTATATCCATACGAGAGACTCTTGCCTTTGGAAAATAAATACCTAACTCCTCCTCTATTTTTTCTGTTCCTATCCCCACCGTTCTCAAAGAATGTGAATGACACTGCGGACAAGCCGAAAGCACCTCCATACTATAACCACAATAATGGCAAACAAGGTTATGAGTATGTTTGTGCAGTACCAAAGAAACATCGCAATTAGGACACTTTGCCTCATAACCACAGATATTGCACTTGATACGCGGAGCAAACCCTCTTCTGTTTTGAAAAATAATTACTTGTTTCTTGTTTTCCAAACATTCGTTTATGGCATCATAGAGCATTTTTGTAAAAATGCCATACATGGCTCTTTGTTTGGAATATTCTTTTATATCGGCTATAAAAATCTCGGGCAGGAGAGTTTTGGAATACCTATGCTCTAATTTTAGTAGTTGATATTTGCCTTCTTGTGCAAGGTAAAAAGACTCAACACTTGGTGTAGCAGAGGCAAGTAAAGTTTTGGCATTAAATAACTTTGCTAAATACATAGCAGCATCTTTTCCATTGTAGTGAGGCACGGGTTCGCTTTGTTTAAAAGAAGCATCGTGTTGTTCGTCTATTATAACAAGTTGCAAATCCTTAAAAGGCAAAAAAACCGCACTCCTTGACCCTAAAATAATATTAAACCTTTTCTGCTTATCCTCTGTTTTACACCTTTGCCAAACCTCTGCCCTCTCCATTATAGAATACTTGGAATTATAAACTCCTATGCGGTTGCCAAAATATTTTTCCAAACGTTGTATTAATTGAGAGGTTATGGCTATTTCTGGAATAAGATAAAGCACTTGTCCGCCTTGTCTAATAACGTGGTCTATTAGTTTGATATATACTTCTGTTTTGCCACTTCCTGTTACACCATAAAGCAATGAAACTGGATATTCTTGCCAATGCTCTAATATTTGATTATAAGCCAAAAGTTGCTCTTGGTTTAGTATTATTTCATTTACTTGTTTGGTAGCCAAAAGTTCCTTTAAGCGAGAAACTTCTATTTCATATTTCTCCAATACTCCTTTTTTTATTAGCGTCTGTATGGAAGAGTTTGAGCATTTTTTCTCTATCAAATCGCTAATCTTTACTATCCTGTTTCCTTGCATTAGAGAAAAGAAAGTAAGCATAACTTTGTTTTGTGAGGCATAGCCGGGCTTGGAGTCTAATTTTTCAAAAAGCGTTTTTCTCTCCTTCTCATTAGAAGAATATGGCTCACAAAGTCTTATACAAGATTCTTTTTTTGAGGTGTATATGTTTTTGAGTTCTTCGTCTGTTATTAGAACATCTTTCTTTATAAGATTTGCAATTATGGATAGCAATTTTTGTTGCGAAAATATATCTTGCAAATCCGAAATATTAGCCTTACCTTTTTGACTTACAAGCAAAAATATTTGTTGCTCTTCTTGGTCTAATAAGGAAATATCTCCTAAAAAATAAGGAGAAATTTGCAAAATAGTTTCACTTTTCAATCTAAAAGAAGAAGGCAAGGCTGCCGACAAAACATCGCCTATATATGCAACATAATAAGAGGCTATCCAAGAAAAAAAAGTTATTTGATTTTGAGTTACTATGGGAGAAAGGTCTATGATGTCCAAGATATATTTTGCTGTGTAGGTTTTAGGCACTTCTTCGGTAATATTTACCACTATGGCAGAATATATCTTTTTTCTACCAAACTGAACCACAACCATTTGACCTACGGCTATTTTATCATTCAATACTCTCGGCACTCTATACCTAAAACTTGAAGGCAAATGCAAAGTCAATATTACATCAACAAATAACGTCTTTTCTTCCAAATCTCTAATCCTTATTAAAAATCAAAATAGGTCTATTGTTTTTATATAAATATAGGTCTTCGTCTATAATTGCCCACGAGTCTATATCATTCAGATTATTCAAAAACACTCTTTCCGTTTGTATGCTTTGCTCTGGACAAGCCATCTTTGTTGTACCTATATCTCTAAAAAGAATATGATTTCGCTTAATAACAACTTGACCAACATATGTATTGCAACCCGCTGAGCCACTTGCGTATTCGTTTTCTGATGTTATTACTAAGGTTATTCTTTCTTGTCCTTGCTTATAATTTATCTTTTTGTTATTTAATCTATTAAGCACCCAAAGTTGGTTGTATATAGAGGTATCTGTCTCTTGCAAAGAAAATAAAGTCTCTGCTCTCAAAGAAAAAGCAAGCATAAACAAGAAAAACAAACAAACTATTTTTTGCATCTTTTTTTATTTGTCTTATACCAAAAACCACGGCTTGAAAAAAATAAAGTATTTCAAGCCATAGTTTTTTTGGAAAAGTGTTTACTAAGTTTTTTTTTATGCCTTATTAGCAGAACCCAAAACCTCTTTGCATTTGTGAATATAAAGTTCCTTTAATCTATCTCTTGCTGGACCTAAGTATTTTCTTGGGTCAAAGACTTCTGGTTGTTCAGAAAGCACTTCTCTAACCGCTGCCGTCATTGCCAAACGACCATCTGAGTCTATGTTTATCTTACATACCGCACTCTTAGAAGCCTCTCTTAACTGGTCTTCAGGTATGCCTATTGCGTCTTTTAGGTTGCCTCCGTGCGAATTTATGCTTTTAACCAAATCCTGTGGTACAGAAGAAGAGCCGTGAAGAACAATAGGAAAACCTGGAATACGTTTCTCTATTTCTCTAAGAATATCAAATCTCAAAGGAGGTGGAACAAGTATTCCTTCAGCGTTGCGAGTACATTGCTCTGGTCTAAATTTGTTGGCTCCGTGGCTTGTGCCTATGGAAATCGCAAGAGAATCTACTCCTGTTTTCTTAACAAAGTCTTCAACATCCTCTGGACGAGTATAAACATGCTCAGCAGCCTTAACATCGTCTTCTATTCCTGCCAAAACTCCCAGTTCTCCCTCTACTGTTACATCATACTTATGAGCATATTCTACAACTTTTTTTGTAAGGGCAATATTGTCTTCATATGAATGAGCCGAGCCATCTATCATCACCGAAGAAAAGCCATATTCTATACAAGATTTACAAAGTTCAAAACTATCTCCATGGTCAAGGTGTAAAACAATAGGAATAGCATATCCCAATTCTTTAGCATACTCCACTGCTCCTTGTGCCATATAGCGAAGAAGAGTTTGGTTGGCATATTTTCTTGCACCACTTGATACTTGAAGTATAACTGGCGATTTGCTTTCCACACAAGCCTGAATTATTGCTTGCATTTGTTCCATATTGTTGAAATTGAAAGCAGGTATTGCGTAACCTCCGTTAATGGCCTTTTTAAATAATTCTCTTGAATTTACAAGACCCAAATCTTTATAATTTACCATAATATCTTCTATATTTTTTATTGTTGTATTTGTTTTATTATAGTCGATAATTTATTGTTAAGCGTTTTGCTAACCTTTGCCAAAGGCAAACGAACAATATTATCTCCATAACCCATTATTTCCAAAGCCGCTTTTATTCCTGCAGGATTTCCTTCCTCAAAAATAGCATTAGTAAAAGGCAATAAAGAATTATGCAAAGCAAGTGCTTTTTTCATTGTACCCTTAAGGGCAAGATTTACCATAGTACTTACTTGTTTAGGAAAAGCATTGGCGGTAACACT
>JAUNWC010000131.1 GCA_030540495.1 Bacteroidota bacterium | reverse complement strand
ATAACAATGAAAATAACATTGATTGGTGCGAGTGGATTTGTGGGAACTCGCTTAATAGGTCTTTTGAGTGAAGATAAAGTGAATTATGAATTGAAAAATGTGGATTTGTTGCAAAGTCATTTCTTTCCACAACTGACAACCATTGGAGATGTGAGGGTACAAGAGCAGATGGACAAAGAATTAAAGGATAGCGATTTGGTTGTTTTGCTTGCGGCACAGCACAGGGATGATGTTTCGCCAACTTCTCTTTATTACGACACTAATGTGGGTGGAATGAAAGTTTGCTTGCAGGCTATGGAAAATAATGGCGTTAAAAGGTTGGTTTTCTTTTCTTCTGTTGCGGTTTATGGGTTGAATAAAGATAACCCTAACGAAGAATTTACGCCTGACCCGTTTAATCATTATGGCAAAAGCAAGTGGCAGGCAGAACAGGTTTTGCAAGAATGGTACAAAACGCACAAAGATTGGAACATCAACATCATTCGCCCGACAGTTATCTTTGGCGAAAGGAACCGTGGCAACGTTTATAACCTTTTGAAACAGATTTCCAGCGGAAAGTTTCTGATGGTTGGCAGTGGAAAGAATTATAAATCTATGGCTTACGTTGGAAATATTGTGGCTTTTGTGAAGTTTATGATTGACAACAAAAAGGAGGGGTACAACGTCTTTAACTATATTGATAAGCCGGACTGCAATATGAACGATTTGGTGGAGCATGTTGAGAAAGTGCTTAACAAACATATTCCGCAGATGCATTTTCCTTATTGGATGGGAATGTTGGGCGGCTATTGTTTTGATTTGTTGGCAAAACTGACAGGTAAGAAACTAACCATCAGCAGTGTAAGGGTAAAGAAATTTTGTGCCACCACACAATATGATGCAAGCAAAACCCACACTTCCGGCTTTAAACCACCTTATACTCTTAAAGAAGGACTTGCCCGCACGCTTGAATTTGAATTTATTCACCCCAGAACAGACAACATAACATTTAAAACAGAATAACCTTCACAAACGCTTTGGAAAGAATAATGTTTTCCACTTCTATTGACTTTTTTGTGAAAACATAGGAGCATTTTTATAAAAAGATAGGAACAGTTAGGTCAAAAAAGCCGCTTTTTACCCTAAAAAAGTGGCTTTTGGGGGTAGAGACCTCCAATCTTTTGAAAAAAAGTTCCTATGTTTTTATTTTTTGCTCTAATCTTTTGAAAAAAAGTTCCTATGTTTTTCCCATTTCCCTCCGATAATTCACACCTCAAAAAGACATCTCACTACTTCTTTCTGTAATGAAACGTCCTTAACAAATTACACTTCTAACTATCTTAAACTTTTATTTCTTTCCATTAAACTCTTCCACCGCGTTAATAAAATCTTCACACTTTTACCACTGGAACTTTTTCCCAATCAATCGCTTTGTCAGCGGTGGAGATGTCTATAAATTTAAAATCTTTTAGCCAGCGAGTTAGTTTTTTTTCTGCTCCTTTTAAACCAACGTATGATTTAAATTTACGCATCAGTGGCAAGCCGTCTAACATCGGTTGTCCGGCATCTAAATCTCGTGGATGAATATAACCTAACAAATAGTCGTCCTGAAACTCTTTGGTCCAATGTTTCACTAACCAATAAGGACAAAGCCGAAAATAACCTCCACCCGAAAAGATGATATGCTTGCCCAAAATGGTTTTCATACTGATTGGCAACTCTTTAATAGTCGTCTTTTCGTGTTGAATGATGGACGGAGTGGCTTTCCCATAATGTGGCAAACCTCCGTGTGCATGATGTGCAGGAAAAACAGAACAATCTATCTCTATACCACACTCTTTGATAATGTCAAACGCCCAACCTTCCGTTGCTCTGATAGAAAAGCCCGGAGCACGAAAATATTTCACCTTCTTGCCCGTAATATCTTCCAAAAGTTTAATAGAGGAAGAGACATCTTCTTTAAATTCCTTAGGACTTTGTTGCCAAACCAATTGATGATTTAAAGTATGAGAACCTATCTCGTATTTCTGTGCTATCTTCTTAACCAAATCAGGATAAGTTTTAGCAATCCAACCAATAACAAAGAAAGTCGCTTTACTATCAGTTTCCTCTAAAATACGCAATATCCTATCAATATTTTCATAAATTCTGACAGGATATTTCTTCCACTGCTCTTTAGAACGAGTAGCCTCAAAATCTAATAAATGAAACCACTCCTCCGTATCAAAAGTTAAAATATTCATTGCTGTTGTTTCTTTTTTAATTTCTTGATTTTCCTTTAAGCCACATCAAAGTCTAACAACTGAAAAAAGATGTTGTCTTTGGTTACTTTTGGAAGTGTGCCGTTAGTTAAATCACGAAAGATTAAATTAAAAGGAGAATGTTTGATAAACTTCGGCAACTTGAAATAATGTCCTTTAGATAAATCAGCTCCTAAACCAATGTACAAATTCAAAGGTCGTAAGGACATATTGCTTTTCTCTAACTTATCGGTTTTATAGCCTAACAAAGTTTTTGCTCCAATCTTAATCGGACTGACAATAAAACCTTTGTAATTGTAATACTTATTTGCAGGATTATTCAAACGCCACTGCAAAACGTTGTTGTCCCAACATATTGTAAATTGAAAGTCTTTGTTTTGAAATATCTTTACGCCAAAACCAACTCTAAACGTAAGCGGTCCAATAAGACTAAAACCAAGATTTTTAATAAACCCGTGCGTACTGTTTGCATTAGCAACTCCAATAACAAACTTATAATCTACACTTTGTGCATAGTTGTAAGTCCTGTCCGCTAAAATAGAAAACAGCCTCTTGCCTCTGTGGTTCGGGTGAGTTGCCGTGTTCAAAGATAAAAGCCCTTTTGTTCTTTGCCCGTTAATATTCATATAAATTGGCATCGTAACATAATGAGCAGCCAACTCTTCACCCCAATAAGCATTGAAACCAACAATTTCTCCATTAGGATTATCTGCATATTGCCATTTCAAATATTCCAAACTAAACTTTGTTGAATTTGGAAAAGATATTTGAAGCAATGATAACACTTCTTGCAAAGACTTCTCGTCAGTCTTCACTTGCTCTATTTTATATTCCATCTTTTTTATTTAAAGTTTGCTTTACGTTTCTCTATAAAGGCTTGCATACCTTCCTTTTGGTTAAAGGTCTCAAAGCATTCAGAAAACAAATGCATCTCTTTGCCCATAACTTTTTCAGAATAATAGCAACTGCTGAATAATTCTTTTGCTTTCAACAGTGTCGACAAAGGATTTTTAGCAATTTGTTCTGCCAAGTTCAAAGTCTCTTCTTTCAACTTTTCGCTTTCAACAATTTTATTTACAAGTCCGATACTTAAAGCCTCGTTGCTGTCTATCATCTTGCCAGTATAAATCAGTTCTTTCGCTTTAGCATACCCGACAAGATTTACCAATCGTTGCATACCGGAAAATCCCGGAATTATTCCTAATGTTATTTCAGGTTGTCCAAACTTTGCTTTAGTGGAGGCAATTCTTATATCGCAAGCCATTGCTAACTCGCAACCGCCTCCTAATGCATAACCATTAACAGAAGCAATAACGATATTGTTCATCGTTGCTATCTTTCTAAACAGTTCGCACCCTAATCGGCTAAACTCTAAAGCTTCTGCTTTATTAAATTCCGCCATCTGTTTAATATCTGCTCCTGCAACAAAGGCTTTATTCACTCCCGTAATAATTACGACTTTAACTTCTTTTTCTTTGCTTATTTCATCAATAGCCGTATTCAATTCTTCTAAAATAGCAGAATTTAACGCATTTAACGTTGTTGGGCTATTTATTTGCAAAATTGCTATTTCAGAAGTTGGACGATAGCGGATAATTGTTTGTGTGTTATTCATTTTGATTGTAGTTTTATTTTCTGTTCTTAAACAAATAAATGATTGATTTCCATTTCTAAAGGTCCAAGACGTTCTGTTACTCCGAAAAAGCAATCATCTTCAATCATTATATCTTCAATAAGAGAATAAGATGGATGGTGATATTGATTACTCGTTCCAAAGGAGGCAAATGTGATTAATTTTTGACACTCACCTTTAGACATCATTATCTTTTTATATGTTTTATAGTCTAAATTTCTTTTAGAACCATGATGTGGTAATTGCAACACGCCTATTGTATCTATTTTCGTTTTCAAAATCTTTTTTACGACTTTCAGTCTTGCCGCGTCCAAATTTGCATCGCCAGTATATAAGCAAGAAACTTTATGTCTGCAATCATGGGTACAATGATGATAACAGTGAGGAGAATAAACATTACAGCAATATTCCATATCAATATGCATAAAATAAAAATCATACCCATTCACAGCTCCAGAGTAAACTATCATAGAGTGTGCATTTACATCACCTACAAGTGCTTTATATATTCCTTTTATTTTTGCAGAATTTTGGGCAATAATATCTTTTATTTTATTTCTTTCAGTTGAATCATTTGAAAGAATATAAACATGAAATTCCCTATTAAATGCATTCTTAAAGTCATCAACCTGTTTTTTAGTAACGCCAAAATTAATAGGAATATATAAACCTCCTCCTAATGTTAATTGACGTCCTGAAAGGATTGGTACATTAGTTTTAATTTCATGGATATTTTGCGGTCTTTCGTCTAAATCGGAATTCGGGTTATAAGGACTTACTTGAACAATTCTTTCTGCATTTTCTTGTAGAAAAGACGAAAAAGAATCAACTGCACCATAATTGATAGAATAATTACTAACTGATGCTTTCTCGCTAAGAAAATTAAATAGAAAGTAAATCGAAAGATATTGTCTATCAAATTCAGGTATAATGATCTTTTTTACATCAAAATGCTTACAGAGTTCTTCTATTCCATTTACATGATCTTTATCAAAATGAGAAATAAACAAAACATCTATAACAGATTGTTCAGGCAACAAGTGTCTAATTTGTTGAGTTAGTATAGCCTTATGGTTTTTAGTAGTGCTACCACAATCATATATAACATTCTTCGTTTCCTCTCCATCTTGCAGTTGCTCAAAGTAAAACGCACCTTGTCCAACGGGCAAGATTTTTCTTGTAACTCTAAACATTTTATAGTAATTTTAATAATGTATTATTATGTATTTCAGTAGTGTATTTGTGTGGAATAATCTTCTTATAAGTAGTTCTATCTAAACAGAAGTCTTACATACATTTATTTTTTTAG
>JAUNWC010000130.1 GCA_030540495.1 Bacteroidota bacterium | reverse complement strand
AAAAAAGTTAAAAAAAATTGCAACAAAACCAAATTTTCCTTGTCTTAGTAATGTAAAATATAAAAAGTAATTAAAAATTCAAAGTTATTAACAATCAAAAAAATCAACAATTATGAAGCGAATACTATTAATAGCAATGTTGTTTTCTGCAGTGATGAGCGCAAATTCACAAGTAGTTTATACCAACCTTGAGAGCAATCCAGTGGTTATCAATTCCTATAACTCAGAATACGAAATAAACCTTATGGGAGGAGAAACAGAGTTTTCTATTCAAAACTATGCTAATTATGGTGAGGCTATTTATTTTGCTTGCTTTTCTTCGGGCTCTGCCATAGTAGGCACCACTACGGACTATAATGCAAATGTAAACATACTTAGTGAAGGCACTCCTATTTCTCAGAGCAGTAGTTTTTGGGGACATGACCAAGCATTAGGAGTAGGTTTTGGAATTTTGTATTTGCCTAATTCATACGAGTCTTGGATTGCAAGCGGAATAAATTATGTTGGTTTTAAATTCCAAAATGGTAGCAACACTCACTATGGTTGGGCAAAACTATCCTTGGAAGGCTCTGGAGAAAACACCGCCGTAAAACTTTATGGTTATGCTTATCAATCCACCCCTAATACTTCCATAACAGCAGGAGAAACCGGAGGAACATCAAGCCTTGAGAACGAAATAGAAAGCAAGTTCTTGGTTTATCCAAATCCTGCAAACAATGTTTTGAATATAGAGACAATTGACAATATTCAGAATATCAGCATAATAAACTCTATAGGACAAGAAGTTTTGACAAGCAACAGCACAAGAATAAACATAGAGAATTTGAATAGCGGTGTTTATTTCCTAAATATAGTTACCAACGAAGGCATAGCAAGACAAAAATTCATAAAAAAATAGATTCCAAGTTTTTAAGTTATTATAAGTTTAAGTTGTTATAGGTTATGATAGGTTTCTATTGTAACCTATAAATTTATAATAACTTATTGGTTTAGTTTGTTTAGTCGCATTAGTATAGAGGTTTGACTTCTGCCCATTTTGTTGGAAATATATTTTATGCTCTTACCCTCTTTGTATAGTTGCAAAAGAAATCTATCTGCACCTTTTGTCCATATTTTATTAGCGTTGCGATGTTTTACAAAAGGCTCTTTGAAAGGGTCTTCCGAGTGCAAAAACTCTTTTACAAACACAGAAGGAAAACGCTTGTCATACAATACAAAGGTTTTAATCTTTGCCCTTGTTATTGCCACATAAAACAACCTTCTCTCCTCAGAGAAAGGAAACTTGTCGCTTTTTGTCAAAACATAATTAAGCACAGTATCATCACTAATAAGAGAAGGAAAACCATGGGTATCATTGTTGCATAAGAGAAGTATTACATAGTCGGCTTCAAGTCCTTTGGATTTATGTACGGTTAGAAACTCTATTTTTCTTCCTCCTATCATATAGTAAAATCTATTGCCTTCCATTACAGAGGAGTACATAAAAGAAAGATAATAGTCATCAAAAGAATATCTTCCTAATAAGAAAATGGATTTATCAGCAGGAATAGAGGATACAAGTTGCCCTATGGTGTTGCAATAATTTATTCTATCGTATGCACAAAACTCCAATTCGGTTTTTGTCTCAGAGGAAAAAGAATGTATGTTCTTTTGTATTTGGGCTTTGTTTTTCTGAATAAATTGAGAAGACAGAGAAACCAAAGGCTCGCCAAATCTATAAGTAGTTTCTATTTTGTTTATCTCCGTTGCTCCAAAATATTCAGGGAATTGATTGAAAAGCGACATATCACTACCCGAAAACCTATAAATAGATTGCCAATCATCGCCCACACAATACAACTTTGCAGGAGGATTGCCTTCCCTTAATGCTTTCAAAAAATTATAGCGGTCTATGGATATATCTTGAAATTCATCCACAATAATATAATCGTATTCCACAGGGTGAGAAATATGGCAAATCTCTGTTGCTTGAATAATTGCGTCAGTAAAATCTATTTGCTCCTTATCTCTTAATTCCTTTATATATTGTTCATACACAGGTTTAAAAATATTTTTTATAATGAAAATACTTCTCTTATCCTTAGAGTCTTTGGCTTGTTGCAAAACCTCATTAATGTATTTGCAATTTGATTTTAACAGAGAAACAAAGGTAACAACAAGTCTAATAAATGCTTTTTCTTTTTTGCTACTTGGAGGCAAAAGTGAATTATATAATTCTTCATCTGTTTTTTCTTCTATTGGCACACCTGCCTCTTGTAACAATTGTTTGAGTTTATCTTTTATGTTAGAGGAGTTAAAATCCGCACTTGATGTTGTAAGTAGTTGTGTGCCATATTTCTCGTGTACTTCTTTTTTCCACGTTATACCATCATTGTATTTTTTATTGGCTTCTTGGTAGGTTATATTCTTTTGCTCGGCAAACCAAACTGGTACAAGACTAAGTTCATCCACTCCAAAATGTTCCAAATATATACGTTTTTTCTCTCCATTTTTCTCAAAATAGATAGAAAAATCTGGGCGGTATTGAGAATGAGTTTCATCCCATACTTTATGTTCGTATTCTTCTTCGTATCTAAATTTTACTCCAAATGAATACAAAACAAAGCATATCTGTTGCTCTTGTTTGCTTTTAACATATATAACATTGTCGTCCATATCAGGAAAAAGTGCTTTCAATTGTGTACGCTTTTGTTCCGATAGTTGTTTTTGTCTTTCCTCCTTGCGTTGTTTCCATTCCATTACTTCGCTTGGATAATCAACAAAATATTTTAATACACTTTTTCTAAACTCTGTATTTTTCAACAATTTATGATAAATATTTATAAACAAAGCGTCTGTATTCTCGCAAATAGAAGGCTTTCTTCCTGTTGTTTTTCCAATAATATCTATGGCTAATTTATGAAAGGTATAACCTCGCAATCCCTTTGTTGCCACTCTTTCGGTAAGTTCAAGGGCGGCTTTATGGGTATAACTTATTAATAGTATTCTCTCGGGCGATATGCCTTTGATTTCTGTAAGATATTTCACCTTGCCAACAATGGAAGAGGTTTTACCACTGCCTGCACTACTAACTACCAAACAATTATCCTCTCCTGCAACTATGGAGCGTCTTTGCTGGTCATCTAAAGGGTATTTCAAACAATGGTCAAAAAAATCTTTATGTGTTGCAAGCAAAAGGTTTATAACCTCCTCATTGTGTTTTTTGACAAAGAGGTCTATGTTTTCAAAACCCTCAATTAGGTTTAGAATTGTTGGATTGGGAGTAATATTGAATATTTGTAGTTTTTTAACAAGCGATTTTGCTTCATTAAAATATGGAGCATAGAGACACATGAAATCATTTTTTTGCCTTGTAGATATTATCTCGTCACAAAAACTCTTGTCTATATCTATTGCTATCCCTACAAAAGCATTATCGTTTTGTTGGGACAATTCTTGTATTTGCTCGCTATAATTTTTTTCACTATAAGTAGATATGTTATTTATCTTCTCTACAAAATGTTTGGACTTGTTTTTAATTCGTATTCTTATTACCACTATTCCACCAATAACAGCAATAACAACAACAATACCAATAATTATAACAAGACATAAACTCATCTTTTGCTACTTGTTTGTAAATGATAATTTATCAACTCTTCCAATGGTGCTTGTATTATTTTGCCTACTTTTATGTCATATTGTTTAGCCACTTGCTTTAAAACCTCTTGTGCATAGTAGCCCACACTTCCTACAACATTTATTGGATATTTTTTGTAGTTAGAATATTGCGTTACTTGCATAAGAAAAAAGTTGTGAAAAGCCTCCGCTATTATATTACGACAATAGTCGTTTTCTTGCCTTGATATAGCAAATTTGGCAAAAGAGGCAAGATAAAAATTAGGTTTTTCTCCTTGATAGAGATTGGTAAGAAAATCGGCTTCTTCACCCTTGTATTCTTTGGCAAATTGTTGGTGAATGTGGTTAGGCATTTGTCCTCTAAGATAGTTTCTTAGCACTATTTTGCCTATGTTGGTACCTGCTCCCTCATCACAAAGAACATAGCCCAAAGAAGGCAAATTCTCTACTATTTTTTTGCCGTCATATAAGCAAGAATTAGAACCCGTTCCAAGTATAGCAACCACTCCAGCCTCTCTACCACAAGTAGAGCGAGCCGCTCCAAGCAAATCGTCCTCTATATGTATATCTGCCTTAGGAATATATTGCAAGAAAATATCCTTCATAAATATTTTTTTCTGCTGCGTGGAACAGCCTGAGCCATAGAAAAACATTTGCATTTTCTCGTTTTGAGGTATATAAGGCAAAATATGTGTTTCTATTTCTTGAATAATAGTACCTTTGGAAACATTATAAGGATTCATTCCAATGGTATGAAAATAAGTCTTTTTGCCATTGTTGTCTATCAAACACCAATCTATTTTTGTAGAGCCACTATCCGCTATAAGTAACATAATCGTTTAATTATAAATTGTTCCTATTCTAACATTCTTAACGCATTCTTTAACTTTGAGATAAAATTGTCTATTTCCTTCTCTGTATTGTAAAGGGCAAAAGAAATTCTATCCGTTCCTTCTATACCATAGTACTGCATTACTGGCTCAGCACAATGATGACCCGTGCGTATTGCCACTCCTTGCATATCAAGTAAAGTACCCAAATCCAAATGATGAACACCTTTGACAAGAAAAGAAATACAAGAAGTTTTATTCAAAGAAGTACCAAAGATTTGTATTCCATTTATTTTTTTTAACTCATCGGTAGCATAGACAAGCAAGTCGTTTTCATATTTCTCTATGTCGGTCATACCTATTTGAGTTATATATTGCAAAGCACTACCCAAACCTATAGCATCAGATACCGAAGGTGTGCCGGCTTCAAACCTAAAAGGCAAATCATTAAAAATTGTCCTTTGCATGGAAACTTCTTTTATCATCTCTCCCCCGCCCTGATAAGGATACATTTTCTTTAAGTACTCACTTTTGCCATAAAGAACACCTATTCCCATAGGAGCATAAACCTTATGGGCAGAAAAACAATAAAAGTCCGCATCCATATCTTGCACATCTATTGGCAAATGTGCTATGCTTTGGGCTCCATCCACTATAACAAGAGTTTTGTTTTTGTGGGCAAGGTTTATTATCTCTTTTACTTGATTAATAGTCCCCAAAGTGTTGGAAATATGTGCTAAGGAGAGTATTTTGGTTTTTGGCGTTAGTAGTTGTTTAAAAGCCTTCATATCCAACTCGCCATTTTGAGTCAAAGGAACATAT
>JAUNWC010000129.1 GCA_030540495.1 Bacteroidota bacterium | reverse complement strand
AATAAAACGAAGATTCGTTCTCTCTGATTATCAAGTAGTTATAAGGGTAAAAATGAGGGAAAATTATATAAGGCTATTTCTTTTTACAAAGTTACGAAGATTTTCTCACCTGTGCAAGCATTTGCAAAAATTTTTTTTCTAACTGATTGATTTTCAGTAAACGGATTTTGCAGCCACAGGCTGCTTTTTATAGGTTGTTGTAGGTTAGCATAAGTTAGCATAGGTTGGAGCCGACGGCTCCTTATAAGTTGAGATAAGTTAGCATAGGTTATAATAGGTGGGCAGAGCCGTTACTTTTTGTTATACGCTTATGCGTCTATGGAAACAGGCTGTGCCTGTGGCTTTACCCTCCTATGCTAACCTATAAGGAGGCTTTGCCTCCAACCTATGCTAACCTATCTTAACCTATAAGGAGCCGTAGGCTCCAACCTATAACAACCTATAAAAACAGGCTTTGTCTCCTTCCTGCAAAAAAAATCTTATCTTTGCAAAAAGAGATTTGTTATGGAAAAAGAAAATATTGGGCTGTATTTTGGTAGTTTTAACCCTATTCATTATGGGCATTTAATACTTGCAAACTATATAGTGGAGAATACTATTTTGGATAAGGTATGCTTTGTTGTTTCGCCTCAAAATCCTTTGAAAGATAAAAACATTTTATTGGACGATAAGACAAGATTGGATTTGGTTAATTTGGCTATAGAGGACAATGCTTTGTTTTTTGCAAGCGATGTGGAATTTGCTTTACCCAAACCCTCCTATACAATAAACACTCTAAAATATTTGACAAAAGAACACTCGGACAAAAACTACTCTCTAATAATGGGGCAGGATAATTTGGAAAATTTTCATAGGTGGAAAGATTATCAAGAGATATTAGACAATTATAATATATACGTTTATCCAAGAGAGAAAGCCGAGTATCAACCTTTGCAAAATCATAAGCATATACACTTGCTTTCTCCTCCTTTGATAAATATTTCTTCTTCTTATATACGTTCTTTGATAAAAGAGGGAAAAGATATAAGATATCTTCTCCCCGATAAAGTCAGAGAGAAGATACTTTGTTTGTCTTTATATAAATAGTTATTTTTTTCTTTGTTTTAGAATATCATTGTATTGTTTATCGTTTTGCAACAATTCCACCGCTCTTTGCAAAGTTTCATCGTTTTGCAACACACTCTTATAATAATATTTCGTACCATAAAGATTTCTTGCTATAAAGCCCTTTAAATTTGATTCTATGTAAAGATTAGAATTTTTTATTAACTCCTGTTGTTTTTCGTCTTCTTGCTTGGCTTTATTTAAAATATCTTTTAGCATTGCATTATTGTCAAATACAGTGTTGGCGTATGAAGTATAAGAGGTATATGTTTTGGTAGAATCTTTTTTAACTTCTTGCAAATATTCTTTAAGCATATTATCCACCCACTCGGGTTTTATTTCCGTTGGTTGTACTCCATGCTCAGAGGCATAGGTTTGAAACTCTTGCAAAAGGTTTAAAGATTGCCAAGCCTTATCAAAGTCTTCAAAGGTTGGGTATTTTTTAAGAAAATCTTCTCTATTTGTCTCCGTCCAATTGATAGAAAAATCATTGAAAAGGTTTTTACTCCTTAGATTAATATAGTAATCAGAGGCTCTTGTGGTATCCATAGGCACAAAAATATCCGGCATTATACCACCTCCTCCATATACTACTCTATTGTTGTTGGTATAGTATTTAAGCGAATCGGCAAAAGAAATGGAGTCTGCATAAACCATCTCTCCGTGTGAGTATCTTTTTTGATAGTCTAATTTATAGTCATCCGCACCGTTGTCATATGGTTTTTGTATGCAACGCCCCGAAGGAATATAATATCTTGCTATGGTAAGACGCACTTGTGAGCCATCGTCTAAGTTAAAAGGTCTTTGCACCAAACCTTTACCAAAAGTTCTTCTACCCATAATTACGGCTCTGTCCCAATCTTGCATGGCTCCAGCAGTAATTTCAGAAGCAGAGGCAGAGTATTCATCTGTAAGAATAACAATATTGCCTTTCTCAAAAATACCCTTTCTATTAGAGGTTTTCCATTCTTGTCTTGGCTGTTTTTCTCCCTGTGTATAAACTACCATTTTTTCGCTCGGCAAGAACTCTTCGCATATTTTGAAAGCACTCTCCAAATAACCGCCTCCGTTACTCCTCAAATCAAAGATAAGTTTTTTCATACCCTGTTTTTTTAGGTCGGTTATAGCATTTCTTAATTCCTCATCTGATTTTTGAGCAAAACGTCTAAGAGATACATAACCTATCTCCTTATCTATCATAAACCAAGTGTCTATGCTATTAAGTGGGATGTTGTCTCGTTTGATATTAAAGGTAATCATTCCCTTACCTTTGCGGTCTATATCTACTTTTACCATTGTATTTTTTTTGCCTCTTAGTCGGCTAATAACCCAATCATTGGTAATACTATCACCCGTTGCCACAGTGTCATTTACCTTAATGATTCTATCGCCTGGAAATATACCAACTTTCTCGGCTGGTCCTTCTGCTACAACATCCATAATATGTATGGTATCATTTAATAATTGAAACGTTACTCCTATGCCTATTATATTTCCTTGCAAAGGAGCATTCATATTTTGAACATCTTTTTGCGGAATATAGACAGAATGAGGGTCAAGTTCTTTGAGCATGGACTCTATTGCCTTTTCGGAAAGTTTGGATATATCGGCACTATCTACATAATAACCATTAACCAACCACATAAGGTGAGCCATTTTTCTCGTATTGGTTTCCAAAGAGGAATTTTGGGCAAAAACATTACTTGTTATAAGAGAACAAACTAATAACAATAAAACTACAATACTTTTTTTAATAATGTTAAAATAATAATAAAAATTTAACGTTTGAAATACAAAGTATAACGAAGTTATATTGTTTTTTATTATATAAAAATTGCATTTAAGAAAAAATTGATAAAAGATTATGGATATATATTTGTTGCTGTTTGCTGTCTTCACAGTTTTGGTATTTGTAGGTTTGTGGGGAATATTTACTAAGGCTGGATACAAAGGCTATATGTCTTTGATTCCTTTTTATAATATATGGATTGCCACAAAGATAATCGACAAAAAATTTTGGTGGTTTATCTATTGCTTAATACCTTTTTTGAACATCTATACCATAATACTTATATTTGTAGATTTTGCTAAATGTTTTGGAAAACGCTCGCTTTGGTATCAAATACTTTTGGCTCTGTTTCCTTTTGTTATTTTGCCTATTTTGGGTTGGAGCAAAAAAGAAGTCTATACCAATCCAAAGGATGCTCCAAAATATAAGGTAAGTGCAGCAAGGGATTGGGCAGATGCTATTATTTTTGCGGTTATAGCAGCAACTATTATTAGAACTTTTTGTTTTGAGGCCTATAAAATACCCTCCTCTTCTATGGAAAAAAGTCTTTTGGTAGGTGATTATTTGTTTGTTAGCAAAATGACCTATGGGGCAAGAATACCAATGACTCCTTTGAGTTTCCCTTTGGTGCATAATACTTTGCCTTTTACTTCTGCAAAATCCTACATAGAGTCTTTGCAACTAAAATATCACCGTTTGCCAAAATTGAGAAATGTAGAAAGAGGAGATGCTGTTGTATTTAATTTCCCAGACGGAGATACTCTAAGCACAGTTTATCAAAGCAATAAGAGTTATTATTCTTTGGTAAGACAATATGGAAGAGATAATGTTTGGATGTACAAACAGCAGTTTGGCGATATAATATCTCGTCCTGTGGATAAGAGGGAGAATTTTATAAAAAGATGTATAGGACTTCCGGGGGAAACATTGGAAATAAAGGATGCTCAAGTATATATAAACGGCAAAAAAATAGAATCTCCAAAGGATTATCAACTAACATACTCCATAAAAATAAAAGATGGATATTATATAAACGAAAAAGAACTCCTAAACATAGGCATAAGCAAGGAGGATATGGATATTATGTATTGTTATTGGTATGTAGATTTGCCAAAATATCAAATAAATGTTATTAACGATTATTTCAAAGGACAATTCGCTAAACCTTTGTCAAGCAACAAATATGACTATTCTTTGCTTGACGACAACACTTTATTACATTGTCAAATATACATACCATTGAAATACGAAAACATACCTTGCGATTCTAATGATGTAAGAAACTTTTTGGCAAGCCTGAATGTTAGCCCTGAGTCGCTTAGTACCCTGAAAACCTACCCTACTTTGCCTTTGAGTAAGGAGTTGATAAACGAAATAAAACAACAAGAATATGTTAATGCAATAGAGCCTGTGCTAACGATGAAAGGATTTAAGCATGAGGATTTGTTCCCATATTCTGATAAATACAATTGGAATGTGGATTATTATGGCAAAGTGGTTATACCAAAGAAAGGTATGACAATAGCATTAAACGAAAAAAATATTGAGTTTTATGAGCGTGCTATTGTAAATTTTGAGGGCAATACTTTGCAAAAAAGAAATAATCAATGGTTGCTAAATGGCAAAGAAGCAAAGACATATACCTTTAAGATGGATTATTATTGGATGATGGGAGATAACAGGCACAACTCTGCAGACTCTCGTTTTTGGGGCTATGTACCCGAAGACCATATTGTAGGCAAAGCCTCTTTTGTATGGTTGTCTTGGAACAAAGACCAAACGGGATTGTTTAAGAAAATACGTTGGAACAAATTATTTAGAAAAGTAAAATAGTTTTTTTCTTATGAAAACAAAGGCTAATCGTCAAATATTCTTGGTGGAATTGTCCGCTGATTTGGTCAAAAAACTAAAACGTGGATTTAGCAACTATAATGCAAAAGTTATTATAGCAGAGCATATTAACGATTTTATTCATTTGGCTCATAAGGAACGCATAGACGCTCTAATATTGGGCGAGGTTGCAGTAGAGAATTTGACCCTTGTAGAAGAAATTAGACATATCGACCCTTGTTTTCCAATAATATTTATTTGCAAAAACGAAAAGCAGATAAAAAGAGTTGTAGATTTTGACAAAGGATTTTTGGCAATAAAAGATACTGTTACCATAAAAGATTTGAATGCTATAATCAACGAAGAAAAAACGTATCAAATAGAAAACTCCATTTTTAGTATAGGCAAATATACTTTCAACTACAAGAATAAATTGCTTAGCATAAAAGATATTTCCAATAGACGCTTATTTCAATCGCTAACGAAAAAAGAGGCAGGTATTTTGTTCTTGCTTGTAAAGAAGATGAATCGGATGGTATTGAGAACC
>JAUNWC010000128.1 GCA_030540495.1 Bacteroidota bacterium | reverse complement strand
TCCGTCTGATTTGTAAATAGCGATAGAGGAAAGAGTTTCTACCTTTGATTTTATTTTTATTGCATTGGTGGTTGGATTAGGATAAATGGTTATATCCTTTTCTGTACTTTGAATATCTTCCAAATCACTATTGCCTATATTTACTTGTATAAGTTCTGTAAAATCAGAGGTATCTCCTACATTGCAAATTGCTCTAACTTTTACGAGATAAGTATGATTGAGTTCTAAGTTTCTAAGGGTAAATACAGAGTTAAGAGTAACTATGGTTGTATCCCAATTGACTGCATAATAGTCCTTATAAACAACCTGCCAAATATTAGCCTCCGACTCCCAAGTAACCAAAAGAGCCTCGTCTATATCAGAATGCACCCATTCTCCTTGAAAATTTGTAGGCACAGGGCAAACATATTCTATAGCAAGAGTTTGAACCTCTATTTTTATGCTATCTAATAGTGGCAAAGACTCGCAAACAGAAGAAAGGACAACAGAGTAAATAGAATTTGGTTGCAAATTAGTAAAGGTGTAAGTATTATTTTGTGTGGTGGTGGAATGAATTATATCGCCCGAGTTGTCTTGCAAAGTAAGTCTAACCGGCATTCCTCCATCCTGCCATACAAGAGTAAAAGAAGTTTGAGAGATATCATTTACAACAACGTTGCTAACTGTCGGACAAGCATTTTGCAAAACAAAATTCTTTACTCTAAAATCGCTTATATTCTCAGAAGAAAATCTAAGCACAACTTTTTCGTAACCCGAATAATCTGAAAGCGAGAAAAGACGAGAAGAATAAGTAGCCACAGGAAGAAGATTATCTATAAGCACAAAACTTTCTCCTCCGTTTGTAGATATCTGTATTTCAATAGCATTTGAAGATTTATATTCAAAACTAAGATAAGGATGTTCTAATAATGTAAGGTCAAAGTCCATAGAATAAATTGCAGAGTCGTATAGCCAACAAAGAGGCAGATTAGAGTTGCTTATATCTGCAAAAAACTCCTGTTCTATTATGTATGGATAGGAATTATTTGCCTTGCACTTGGTTTTAAAGTTTATTACTTCCGACCACAAACTTTCTACATCATTGTACAGGGCTTTTATTCTCAAATCATAGGAAGTGTTTGGCAATAAAGAGTCTAAGAAAACGCTGTTTTGTTCCAATAAAGTATCTCTCCAATTTGACTCACTTTCTTCTTTGTAAGCAAGAAGGTAAGCATTGGCATTTGTTACTTGCGACCAAGAAAGAAAAACAAAAGTATCTCCTATGTTAAGAGAAATATTCTCAGGCGTAGATAAGTCTATAAGAGTTTTAAAAGTAAAACTTTCGCTATACAAACTTTCTTCATCATCACACAAAGCCTTAACCCTTACATTATAATAAGTATCGGGCAGAAGGTTTTCTAACTCAAAATTGTTTTCTATGTTTTGATAAACTATCCACTCCGTATCTATATCTTTTTTGTATTCTAATTGAAAATTCTCTTGCCCATATGCCGAAAGCCAAGTAATTTGAGCGGAATGAGAAGAAAGAGCGGTTGTTCTTAAACTATCTGGTATGGCACAAAAACGAGAAGCAATACTAAGACTATCTATCAAAAGAGGAAGGTCTATAATAGTGCCATCAATATTTTTCCAAACAAAAAGCAAACGATTGACTGAGCCCGAAAATTCTTGCCCTAATTCTATGTGTTGGTGTTGCCATTCTGTATTGCCTGCCAAACAAACACTTCCTATTTGATAATTGTTATTTAGAGAATTATCTATTTCTATGGCAGAATAAGGACTTAGCAAAAACAATGAAACGTTTAGAGTATCCGCGAGATTTTGCGATTTAAAAGCAAAATCAATATAGGTGCTTACCGCCTCAGTGTCTATGGATAGGTCTAAGTACTTATAAGCATATGTATTGCTGTCGTTAGCATATATAAAACCTATGCTGTCCATACTAATTTGAGAAAGTGGCAAAGCCTCTACATCAATAGAGGAGCGATAATTGACAAAAAACCAACGCCAATCGCTAAAATCTATTCCACAATTGCTTCTTACAAGAAACTGATACGTCTGTTTTGAGAACAAGTTTGAAAACGTTTGTTCGTGATTTTGAGTAGAGTATCTTATTCCACAATCTGCAGGAATCTTTCCTATGGTATCCGATATAACATAGAAACTATCTGCCATATTGCTTGCATTCCACTGAACCATAATACTGTTGTTTGGCATTATGATTAGGGCAGGAGAAGTTATTTTTGTGCATTCATCAGATTCTTCAGTATTCTGTGCCAAAAGCAAAGACAAATCAAACAAACACAAAAGGCATAAAAATACTATACTCTTTTTTTTCATAAACAAATATTTTTTATAAAAATCAGCTATCTCAAACGGTCGCTTGCTCGTACAAGTTTTTCATCTTTTCTTATACCATTTCTTGCAAAAACCAAGCAAATAATCTGTGCAATAGGAAAATAAGAACCTAAACCATAAATAGTTTTGGCTGATTTAAAGGTGGAAGCAACCAAATCCTCTCTACCTTTTAGCCAAGTGTTTAGAATTTGTTTTAGACCTGCATCTGTTTGATATAGGAACAACACTAATGTATATGCCACCAATACTAAAAAGGCAAAAGCCAAGATTTTCATCTGTAAGATTCTGTTTTTATAGGTAAATATTGTTACCAAACAAAGTAGCATAAAAACAACGTTGAGTGCTATAAGAAGTATCGGCGAAGATTGTTGAAAAAAACTATCTGAATTGATATCTGCCGATTTTACGACAAGGTTATAAACTATGCTTTGGTCAGGCAGAACAAAATTTGCCAATGGAAAGAAAAATGCCATTACGGACAACAATAAAGCCAAAGCAAGCCATAGTGTTTGTATTCTCTGTATCATAGATATAAATGTTTTTTTGTTAATTTCATAGTTTTTATAACGGACTATGCTATCAAATATTGCATAAAATGCTCTATATAAGTAAGAAAAGTGTTAGTAAATAAGAATAATTAACAAAAAAATATGAGTTTTTTATCTTTGATTTTCAATATTTTATAGTCAAAATATTAAATTTTCTTTACAAAAAGTATTGACATAAAAAAAAGTTGTACTAAATTTGCACCGTTAAAACAAAAGAATTATAAACCTTTAAAAAAATTAAAGAAATGAAAAAAGTATTTTTAGTATTGGCTATCGCTGGATTTTTCGCAGCATGTGGAAGCAAAGGAACAGATTCTGCAACAACTACTCCTACAGAGAACACTCCTACTGAGGAAGTTGCTCCTGCAAGTGAAACTACTGCTTCTAACACAGCATCTGCAACAGAAGTTAAATAAGTAATTTCTACTTAGCGATTACAATAAAGCAGTCCCACAAATAAGACTGCTTTTTTTGTTGCCTGTTTGTTAGGCTATTTAACCAAAAATATCTTTCCAAGAAAATATTGTCATCAAAACACTTCGCAACAACAAATAAGAAATAAAACCTGCCCAAAGAGCATTGTTGGTTTGTCCAAAAACAAAAAAGATAAAGAAAAACGAGGCTGTAGCAAAAAAGATGGCGTTACGCATTATAGTAGATTTTATCATTCCTATCAAAATTCCATCGTATAAGAAGGCAAGAAAACCCGTTAAAGGAATAAGTATAGTCCAAAACAAATAGCCTTGTGCTACTCTTATAACATCTCTTTGATTGGTAAGCAAGGAAAGTATATCTTTGGCAAAAAAGCCATAAACTATCATACACAAAACTGCCATACCAGTTCCCCATAAAATCAATAATTTCACCGTTCTTCTCAAATTTTTTATCTCATTGGCACCTGAGAATCTACCACATAAGGATTCGGCAGCATAGGCAAAACCATCCATAAAATAAGAGAACAAAGTAAATAACTGCATTATCAAAGTATTTACTGCCAAGAGAGGATAATCCATCTTTGTGGAGGCAATGGTAAAATAGGAAGTAACCGCTATTATACAAATAGTTCTCAAAAATATATCTCCATTAACTTTAAAGAATTGGAGCATAGGGGCTTTTTTTAACGCTCTTTTCAAAGAAACATCATAGCCTTTGAAATACTTTGAAAAGAAAACCACAAGGGTAAGCAACAAGCCTGAGTATTGAGCAATAACAGTAGCATAAGCAACTCCGTCTATAGTCATATTAAAGTAAAGAACAAACACTAAGTCAAATATAATATTTACCACATTTATAAATATGGCTATCCACATAGGAGTTTTGCTGTCTTGCATTCCTATAAACCAACCTTTCAAAGAATACATTCCAAGTGTTGCCGGTGCAGCCCAAATTCTTATATAGAAATATTGTAAAGCAAGAGAAATAATATTTTCCTCTCCAGATACAAAAGTTTTCGCTAAAAAACCTATAGGCTTTTGCAAAAGTATTAGGGAGATTGCCGCCATTATGGCAATAGCACAACTACGAGTAAGTATATCTATTTGCTCCGTTCTATCTCCTGCTCCATAACTCACTGCTGTAAAACCACTTGTGCCCATACGCAAAAAGCCAAACAACCAATAAATAAAGTTAAATATCATTGTTCCTATGGCTATGGCTCCTATATAGTCGGCTTGCATACCTCCTGCTGAAATATGTCCTACTATTGCGGTATCCACTATACCGAGCAACGGCACCGTAATATTTGTTATAATATTAGGGAGAGTAAGTTTTAATATACTACTATTTAATTCCTTTATACCTTGCATAGAATATATTTTATGTTCATTGACTACTATAACTTAGCCTATTTCCCAAAATTCTTACAAATGCAAAGGTAGTGAATTTTTTGATAAATTTCCGGCACAGCCTGTTTTTGTAAGACTCCTAATTGTAGACATAGCCGAGTTTAGAGCCATTTCTTTATTATATTGCTCTTGGCTTATCTCCAAAGAGTCTAATTGTTTTTTGTTCTGTATCTGCCATTATGTTTTATGTTTTTGGTTGGTTGTTATAATAATTTTTAAAATAATACGTTTTTTATAAAAAATAAGTTGTCATGGATATACAAACAAGTAATTGGATATTTTTCTTTGCAATAGTTATTGTGTTTTTTATTGCTTTTCTTTTGCCCGACAAGCAAAAAGATTCAGATAAAGAAAAGAAAAACAAACACAAGAGGAAAGGGAAAAAATTAAAAATGAAGTTATTTGGTGGCATAATGATGTGGAAGTAATTTAAGTGTTTTTGTTACTTCTTGCAAAATTAGAACACATAAATTGTTTATCATTTTCTCTGCCTCTTTTTTCAATTCTTGTTGCAAGTTTTTGTCTTTTGTCTTTTCTTGTATTTTCTTTTTGATATCAATAATTCGTTGAATACTTTTATCAATTTCT
>JAUNWC010000127.1 GCA_030540495.1 Bacteroidota bacterium | reverse complement strand
TGTAATAGGTTGTAATAGGGACGCGCATAAGCGTATAATAAAAAACGGCTTTGTCCTTATAGGTCAGCCTCAGGCTGTGGCTTTGCCCTTATAAAGCACCCTGAGGGTGTAGGTTTGCTATGTTGCGGTAAAGTGTTTGCAGTAGGGCTTGTCCGTTTGTTTTTTGTCGTTCTTGTCTTTGCGGGCTAATGATTTTGTTTGCGTTGCAATCAAAAGTGGTATAGCCAGTGCCATCTATAAAGCAGAAACCATTGTTGTAAACAAAGAAAGCATAATCAGAGGTATAGGGATTGAGTACATTGCGAGAATAAACAAAGTTTTTGCTCTCTATATCCATCTGTTTTAATAGGGTAGAGGGTATATCTGTTTGATTTACATATCGCTTTATTTCTCCTCTTTCTTTCAATGCACCGCCCAACCAAAGCATAGGTATATGATATTTTCTTGTATCGCTATCGCTTATTCCGTAAGGGTATTTGTATCCATGGTCGGCTACCACTATTATAAGCAAATCTTTCCACTGAGGAGTCTGTTTTAATTTCTCTACAAAATCAAACAAACAACTATCCGTATAAGCCAAACTATTTACATACCCTTCTTTGAATCTTTTGGTACTTACATCAAAAGGCTCATGTGAGGAAAGAGTAAGAAAGGTTTTAAAATATTTTTCTTTCTCTTTTGTTATTTCGTTGAGCATATAAGTAAATGTGTTTTCGTCATTTACACCCCATTTGCTTAACTTTTGCTTTATTGGAAAATCTTCCGAAGATATTATTTTTTCATACCCTGAGGAAACAAAATAAGAACGCATATTTGCAAAGTTAATATCTCCACCATATAGCATGGAAGTTTTGTAGTCAAGTGAAGAAAAAACTTTGGCAAGAGTAGGCAAGGAGCGAGTTTTGTTTGGGTATTTTATTATAGAAGTGGTTGGTTGTGCCAAAAATCCTGTCAATACAGATACTATTCCTCTGTCTGTTCTCATGGCATTAGCGTAACAATTACTAAAATAAAGTCCTTCTTCTTTTAGTTTATTCAAACCTGGTGTTATTTCTTTGTTATCCACTTTTGCGTATTCTGCGTTGCCTACAGCGTTTGCCGAAAGACTTTCCCAAAGTATTATCAGCACGTTTGGTCGCTGAGTATTGAGAACAAAATGAGTAGAATCTTTTTCTGTATAGTAAAGATTATCAAATATTTGTTGGCATTTATCCTCGTCCATATAAATGTATTCCTTAGAAAAATCTTCTCTTTTGGTTAAAGAATACATAAGGGAAAAAGTTGGGTTTATGGCAGATAGGTTTAAGAATTGATTTTGAGAATAATAAACCATACCAACGTTTGCTGTTGCGGTGGAAACGCCTCCGCGAGTAAGTATAACACACAAAGGCAAGAGTATCAGAAGCATAAAACTATTTGCTACTTTGCTTGCAATGGAAGTAGTGAGAATATTAGAAGATTTGAAAATCAATTTATTCAAATATAGTAATACAAGGGTATAAGGTATTAGAATTATTAGAAAATGCACAACATCCATAAGGGTAACCGAAGAAAAAGAGTCCTTTGCATCTCTTAGATAGAAAAACAATGTAGCATCTATCCTAAAGCCCCAATAGGAAAACAAAACACAATCTATGGCAAAAACAAGGGAAATAAATACAATGAAAACAATGTTATATACTCTTATTATCTTTTGTAAGTCTAAGCGTATAAAAACATTAATCAAGCAGAATAAAATAGGAATAAAGCAGAAATAAGCAGCAAAACAAAAGTCTAATTTCAGTCCGTGCCATATAACCTGAAAGAAATCAAGTAAAGAAATTCCTTTTTCATAGTTAAATAACATAAACACAGGCTTTTGAATAATAAAAATAAGTATCCAAAAGAAATAAACTTTTATTATTAAGCACAAGTTTTGAAGCAAGGCTCTTTTGTTTTGCATTTTTTATTCTTCTTCTGTTTGGTTTTCTTCGCTGTAATCTTCGGAGTTTCTTTTGTTTGCAAAAACAAGTCCTCTATTTTGCAACATATATATTACGTTTGGCTCTTTGCCTCTAAATCTTTTGTATTGCAAATCAGCATCCTCTGTTCCTCCTTTTGCAAGTATATATTCCTTGAATTTGTCTGATATTTTTTTGTTGAAAATATTGCCCGTTTCCTTCCAAGCCTGAAAAGCATCAGCATCCAACATTTCCGACCATATATAACAGTAATATCCTGCTGCATAACCTCCTCCAAATATATGAGTAAAATAGGTAGAGCGATACCTCGGAGGTATTTGAGACGGGGAGTTAATCTCTTTCATTACATTGGTTTCAAATTCTTGTAAGTTAATGGTATCTGAGGCAGAAATAGAATGCATTCTCAAATCCAAATAAGCAGCAGAAAGCAATTCCGTAAACATAAAACCTTGATTAAAATTCTCGGATGCAATAATTTTATTTACAAGACTTTGAGGAATTATTTTGCCATCTTTGTTTTGTGCATATGTTTTCAAAACTTGTGGTTGCATACTCCAATGCTCAGCAAGTTGAGAAGCACATTCCACCAAATCAGTAGGAACCATAGTTGCCGAAGTGGAGGGATAGGTGCCATTGGACAAAAATTCATTGGTAGCATGTCCCATCTCGTGAAATACTGTCTTTACTTCGTCTATTGTTAAAGTTGTCCTATCCTTTTGTTTTGCAAAATTAAAACAAACCGTTACTATAGGAGAAACATTTTTGTACTTGTTTTTGTGTTTTGTTTTGTACTGGGCTTGATAGGTATCGCACCATGCTCCAGCGGTCTTGCTATTGCGAGTATAAGGGTCAAAATAAAGAATGCCAACATGCTCGTTTTTTTCGTTCCTTACCTCATAAACATCCACATCCTTGTCGTATGTTTCTATATTGCTAAGTTTCTCAAATCTTAGCCCATACAATTTGGTTATATTATCAAAACAACCTTTCTTTACATTCTCTATTTCAAAATATTGACGAGATATTTCTTCATCAAAATCGTAACGTATTTTCTTTAATTTCTCTGCATAATAATACATATCCCAGCCCTCTATTTTTGCTCCTTTGTGGTCTTGGGACAATAGGTTTTGAAACTGCTCTGCCTCTTGTTTTGCCACTTTTATGGAATATTGCAAACAATCTTTCAACAATGTATCTGCTCTGCCCACTCGTTTTGCCATCCTATCTTCTAATTGCCACTCTGCAAAGTTTTTATATCCCAATATTTCTGCAAACTTGGCTCTTAGCAAGAGTATTTGCTCAGTTATCTTGTTGTTGTCGTATTTGTTAGCATTGTTGCCTCTATTTATGCGGGCAAGAAATATTTCTTTTCTCAAATCTCTGTTATCGCAATAGGTTAGCAAAGGAATGCAAGAAGCATTGTCTAAGGTAAATACCCATTTGTTTTTTTCTCCTGTTTTTTCCGCTATTTCTTTTGCGTTTTCTATCAACCAATCGGGCAAGCCTTTCAAATCTTCTTCTTTGCTTACCACCAATTTATAGTTTTTGGTTTCTGCAAGTACATTTTTGTTATACTTATCACTTAAAACAGCCAACTGCTCATTGACCTTTTTTAACTCCTGTTTTTTCTCCACAGAAAGCAATGCACCTTTGCGAATAAAAGAATTATAGGTTTTCTTTAACAAATGAAGTTGTTCGGCATTCAAATTTTCTTTTGAACGATTATCCCACACTGTTTTTACTTTGTTGAACAATTTTTCGTTCATCATTATTTCGTCTTCGTGTGCGCTAAGCATAGGAGAGATTTCTTCTTGCAAAGTTTGTATTTCTTCGTTGGTATTACAAGCCGTCATATTAAAAAACACTTTGCTAACCCTCGTCAATACTTTGCCACTATAATCCAAAGCCTCTATGGTATTCTCAAAGTTTGGTTTTTCTTTGTTGTTTATTATTTCAAGTATTTCGTTGTTATGTAATTTTATTGCTTTTTTGAAAGCAGGTAAATAATCAGAGGTTTTTATTTCACTAAAAGGTACTGTATTATACTCTGTATTCCAATCTTTTAACAATGGGTTCGTCTCTTTGTCTTTATTTGAGCAAGACAATAAAATAACAGAAATCATTATTATCAAAAACGTTTTTTTCATACAACTCTTTTTTATTTTTACAAGACAATATATAGATAAAAAAACGCAAGAAGTCTTCTTTTTATTGTTTAAGTCTTCTTGCTATTTAGATACTAAGTCTTAAATTTCTTTGTTCCTAATTCTTTTTCTTTTCTACTTTTATTGTTCGTTTGAATCTAAATTTTGGCTCCTGATGATGCAAGAGTCTTTTTATATTTTTTCTATGTGTCCAAACAATAAACAACGCCACTATAATAGAAAAAATAGCCATGGGAAGAGTAATATCATCGTTCTTTGGCAACCAAAGTTTGCTGGTCAGATAGAGAATTGGAAAAGAAATGGCTGCCATAATGGAAGATAAAGATATATAATGAGTTAGAATAAATGTTAGGATAAAAACCGCCAAGACAAAAGGAATAATGCCGTGAAACAAGCCTATAACCGCTCCAAGCATAGTGGCAACACCTTTGCCTCCCTTAAAGCCAGCAAATATAGGCAAAGCATGACCCACCACAACTATTATTGCTATGGAAAGAGAATAGTAAGAAAACTCGTTTAACCATTGCCAATCTCTAAGAAAAGAGCCAAAAACATTAGTGCTAAGATAGACCGCAACCCAACCTTTTAATATGTCTATTGCAAGAACAAACAAGCCCGGCAAAGTACCCAAAACTCTTATGGTATTGGTTGCTCCAGCATTGTGAGAGCCCTCTTTCCTTACATCTATTCCATAAAAACTTTTGCCTATCCATACTGCCGAGGGAATACTTCCAAGCAAATAGGCTACCACTCCCCCAGTAAGCAATTGCAATGCTTTGTATATAGTAAATTGTTCCATAGTATTTGTATAGTAATTTTTAGTTTTGCAAAGTTATAAAAAACTTTAAATATTATGAAATTATTATAGGTTGTAATAGATTGGAGGCTATGGCTCCTTATATAAGTTGTTATGGGTTATAATAGGTTAGCATAGGTTAGCATAAGTTGGAGCCGTTGGCTCCTTATAGGTTAGCATGAGTTGTTATAAGTTAGCATAGGTTGGAGCCTTTGGCTCCTATAAGACTTTATAAGCGTATAACAAAAAGTAACGGCTTTGC
Source organism: Bacteroidota bacterium (assembly GCA_030540495.1). Classification (GTDB taxonomy): domain Bacteria; phylum Bacteroidota; class Bacteroidia; order Bacteroidales; family P3; genus Scybalousia_A. The sequence continues at coordinate 160 of JAUNWC010000127.1, read as the reverse complement.
CCTCCTATTACAACTTATGCTAACTTATGGAGCCAAAGGCTCCAACCTAAAATAACCTATAACAACCTATGCTAACCTATCTCAACCTACCAAAAAAGACAAAGTGGCTGTTTTTTTTTAATTGCCAATTAAAACTCAAATTTGACAAACTTTGCTTGAT
>JAUNWC010000001.1 GCA_030540495.1 Bacteroidota bacterium | reverse complement strand
CCTTTCAAAAAAAGAAAACGTTTATAAAGAAGTAACATTTAAATAAATTACTAATTTTGCAACTTTAAAAATTTAACTTATTATTTAAAATAAAATATTATGGCATTTATAACTACAAACAATATAAAAGGAGATATCTTCGGAGGTCTCACAGCGGGAATTGTTGCTTTGCCTTTGGCTTTGGCTTTTGGTATTCAAGCCTTTGGTGGTATAGATTCTCCTTCTGCTTCTTCGCTTGGAGCCTTAGCAGGATTGATAGGAGCAACAATGTTGGGCTTTTTTGCTGCTATGTTTGGAGGCACACCTTCTCAGATTAGTGGTCCTACTGGACCTATGACCGTTATAACCGCCTCTTTGGTTTCAGCAGCGTGGTCAATGTCCTCAGGCAATATTTCTACCGTATTGATTTCCATGTCTATGGCAGGGTTGTTTTGTGGTTTGTTTCAAGTGTTGTTTGGTATTATAAAAATAGGAAAATACGTAAGATATATTCCTTATCCTGTCCTTTCTGGTTTTATGAGTGGTATAGGTATAATTATTATTTTGCAACAAATCTACCCTTTGATAGGTTTGAAATCTCCTGTGTTGGTGGTGGATATGGTGGCAAAGTTTCCTTCCATGATAATGAACGGAATTTCTTTTTCTGCTCTTGTTCTTGGAATAGGTACAATAGTTATTATACAGGTTTTTCCTCTTTTGACAAAAAAAATTCCTTCCACTCTTGTAGCATTGGTGGTTATGACAATAGTTTCTTTGTTTTTTGATATGGACGACAAACTTGTTATAGGAGCGATTCCTTCTGGTTTGCCTATGCCATTTTTTGCCAAAGAGGGAGTTAGCCTTGCAGGTATTGACTGGTTATCTGTTTTGAAAACAAGCATAATACCCGGACTTACTCTTGCCGGTTTGGGTAGTATAGATACTTTATTAACCTCTGTGGTAGCAGACAATATTACAAAAACCAAACACAACTCTAATCAAGAACTTATAGGACAAGGCATTGGCAATATGGTAGCAGGGTTTTTCTGTGGTTTGGCAGGAGCGGGAGCAACCATGAGAACAGTTGTTAATGTAAAAAGCGGAGGAAGAACAAAACTCAGTGGAATGATTCACTCTTTGCTTTTGCTTTCCATCCTTTTGGGGCTTGGCTCTTTGGTTAAATATGTGCCTTTATCTGTTTTGGCTGGTATTCTTATCACTGTGGGCTGGGGAATAATTGATTTTAAGGGGCTAAAAGATTTATTCAAAATACCTGTTTCTGATGCTTTTGTGCTTGTGGTTGTGTTGGTGGTTACGGTTTTTGTAGATTTATTGACCGCTGTAGGCTTGGGTATGATTATTGCTTGCGTTTTGTTTATGAAAAGAGCAGGAGATTTGGTAGAAGGGTCTTATTCTTCTCAAGAGTTGCAACATTTTGACAAAGAATCTCCTTGGTCCGACGAGAAAGGTATCCCCGAGAACATAAAACACAAGATATACATACAACGACTAAATGGTCCTATATTTTTTGGTTCCATAACACGTTTTCAAGAGGTTATGCACGATGTACCAAAGGAGGCAAAGGTGGTTATTATACGTATGCGTTTGGTTAGTTTTATGGACCAATCTGGCTTGTATGCTATGGAAACGGCTATAAAAGATTTGCAAGAAACAGGAGTAAAAGTTCTAATGACCATAATACAACCTCAACCTATGTATATGTTGAAAGAGACTAATCTTATTCCCGATGTGGTGCCAGAGGAAAATACCTTTAAAAACTTTGAGGAATGCACAGAATATTTGAAAACTCTAAACCTATAAAACAAATAAAACTTTGGAAATACTAAACTTAGATGATATAATTTTTTTGCCTTTTCCTTGTGTGGTTACTATAGGAATGTTTGATGGAGTGCATAAGGGGCATAAGTTTATGTTGCAAGATTTGAGACAAAGGGCTCAGAATTTTGGAGCAAAAAGTGTGGTTGTAACCTTTTCTAATCATCCTCGCGAGGTTTTGGATAGCAAGCAAGAGCAAAACCCTATAGAGTTAATTCAAAGCAAGCAGGAGCGTTATAACAAAATAGCCGAACAAGGAGTGGATTATATCTTTGAAGTATTCTTTACCAAAGAATTTGCAAAAATCAGTCCAAAAGAATTTCTAAACATACTGCAAAAGAAAACAATTCTCAAAGCCTTGGTTTTGGGTTATGATAATAGTTTTGGCAACCCAAATAACACTGAATTTAAGGAAATTATAAGCGAAGGAAAATATCTCTCTACTCAAATAATACAAGACAAAAACACAATGTATGAGCAGGAAATAGAAATATCCTCCTCTGCCATACGCAAAGCAATAAAAAATGGCAATATAGTTTTGGCAAATAAAATGTTAGAAGAGGAGTTTTCCATCTATTCTAACATAACAAAAGGCTATCAAATAGGTAGGAGTTTGGGCTTTCCAACAGCAAACATACAAATACCCACAAAGAAAATTGTACCAAAAAATGGAGTCTATGCCACAAGAGTTTTATACAAAAATCGGTTATACAATAGTGTAACCAACATAGGCACAAGACCAACCTTTGAAAGAAAGGATAGGAGTATAGAAACCTTTATCTTTGATTTCAACGAAGAGATATATAACGAAAACATAAGGTTGTTTTTTGTGGATTATCTTAGGGAAGAAAGAAAATTTGAAGACAAATCTTTGCTTATAGGTCAAATGAAAATAGATATAGAAAATGCTAAGAAGGTGCTTGCTTAATTGTTTTTTGAGTTTGCTCTCTTTGTATGCATATGCACAGGGGCTTACTTGTTATAACATACAAGAGGCTTTGCAGAACAAAGATAGCGTTACCACACTTATACTAAAAAAACAAAACCTTAAAGAATTTCCTTTGGAAATATTGAGTTTGAGCAATTTGCAACGCTTAGACATTTCTCGCAACTATATAGACCATATACCCAAAGAAATAGCAGAGTTAAAACAATTGCATTACTTGAACGCTGCTCAAAATATGCTCTCTTACTTGCCCAAAGAACTCGCCTCCCTGCCCTTAGATACTCTTATACTTTGGGATAATAGTATAAGAGAATTTGACGAAAGTTATAAGAATACTAACCTTAAATATCTTGATATTAGGGCTATACAGATGACTCGCTCGGAACAAAAGGCTATCAAAAAACTTTTCCCAAAGGCTCGCATACGCAAAGACCACCCTTGCAATTGTGGAAGCAGAAAATAAGTAGTTATAGCCTAAGCAAATCCTTTGCTTTTCTTAGAACTGAAAGTAAATAAAAGGTTGTATGCTTGCACTTTTTACCTGAGAAAGAACAAACACCACTATCAAAGCATAAATTATCTTTAGGAACAAAGGAGAGCGATAGAAAATGTTTCTTATAAAGTCCTTTGCTTTTTGTGGCAAAATGTGAATAATCATAGCAAAAAGTATTATACTCAAAGGTTTCCAATAGGCAAGAATAACAGGCAAGAAAGCATTAGGGTTAAGAGAAAAAATCTTTTGTAAAACCGTTGTTGCTAACTCAAAACTATCTGCACGAAAGAATATCCAAAGAACTGCCACAAGGTGAAAACATATTATAGCAGAAAAAATTCTGTATATCTTATTGTTTTGCAAAGGTTTTACCATCATATTAAGTAACTTATCCAAGATAAGTAAAACTCCATGACAAAAGCCCCAAAAGACAAATTTTATATTTGCTCCGTGCCAAAAACCTCCTATAAGCATAGTAGTAAGTAAATTGATGTATTGTCTTATTTTGCCTTTGCGATTGCCACCAAGCGGTATGTAAATATAATCTCTTAGCCAAGTGGATAAAGAAATATGCCACCTATGCCAAAAATCAGTAATATTCACAGCCTTATATGGTGAATTAAAGTTCTTTGGCAAACGAAAACCAAACAAAAGAGAGATGGCTATGGCTATATCAGTATAACCACTAAAATCGCAATATATTTGTAAGGTATAGCCGTATGAGGCTAAAAGATTTTCCACTCCGCTAAAAGTATCAGGAGAAGAGAAAACTCTATCCACAAAGTTTATAGAAATATAATCTGAGACAAAAATCTTTTTTATCAAACCATTGAGTATAAGAAAGAAGGCTTTATTAAAATCTTGTTTGGAAAGAGAATAAGGTTTTTTGAGTTGAGGCAAAAAGTTCTCTGCCCTTACAATAGGTCCTGCTACAAGTTGAGGAAAGAAACTAAGATAAAAAGCAAAATCCCAGAAAGATGTTTTTGTGTCAATTTTTTCTTTATAAACATCTGCCAAATAACTTATGGCTTGAAAAGTAAAGAAAGATATACCAACAGGGAGAATTATCTTATCCACAGAGAAATTGGTGCCAAAACTATTATTGACAAACAAAGAAAGATAATCCACAGCAACAAAATTGGTTTTCCAAACCTGATTAATGGTATCTACAAAGAAATATGTATATTTGAAATAAAGCAAAAAAGAAGCATCCAATAGAATACCAAAAAAAAGTAAGGTTCTTTTTAGTGGTTTAGAGGTTATCTTGGGTAGCAGCCTTGCAAAAATAAAAGTTATAAACGTGACGCTTAGCAACAAAACAACAAAGTTGCCCGAAGACTTATAATAAAAAAAGTAACTAACCAACAATAACCAAAGGTGAGAAAGTTTGATTTTATTTTTTAGCAAACCAAAAAACACTAACACCACCAAAAGAAACACCCAGAAAATAGTTTGAGTGAATAATAAAGGAGAAGAGGAATCAAATAAAAAAAACTTCATAAACAACTATTTATCTAAAAAAATTATTTTCTTTTTGGATGATGACCACAAGAATTATAATTCTCTTTCCAATACTTTTCTTCTAAGGAAGAAACAATAACACCCTTGGACGAAGAGGCATGTATAAACTTATCGCCTCTTATAAATATTCCTACATGGTTAATTCTTCCTTTACCAAAAAATATAAGGTCACCTTCTTTCATTCTGTTTTTGCTACTTAGTATGGTAACATCCTTTGTCATATCAGCACTGCGTCTTGAGAGTTGTATATCATACATATCCTTATAAACAGCACACACAAAGCCCGAGCAATCCACTCCCTGCTTTGTTGTACCACCGGCTTTATATGGAGTGCCAACCCAAGAAATACAATAATCTGTAAGGTTGGAGCCATATTGTTTTAATTCTTTCATAGACGAGGCATAAATATCGCTATTTGTCATCTCTTTCTCTCTTTTGGTAGTTGTGGAAGATGTGTTGCGAGTCTCTTTTGTTACTGTCCTTGTGCGAGAGTTAGCAGGAGTAGGCTTGTTGATACGCTTAACATTACTACAACTTGCCAACAAACACAAAACAACAAGAACCAAAGATATTTTTCTTATTGTTTTCATTTTTTTTGCTAAGAAATTAGGTGTTTTAAACATTCTTTTAGAGCATCTTCCCAATGAGCAATACTTTTGTTTAAATATTCCTTTGTCAGCCCCTTATCCAAAACCGAGAAATTAGGACGCACAGCAAGAGTTGGATAGTCCTTTGCCAAAATAGGGATTATCTTGCATTTTAGATTTGCCAAGTCGTTTATTTTCTTTGCAAAATCATACCATGACAATATTCCTTCGTTGCTATAATGCAAAAGCCTATACTCCTTTTTTGGCATACCTTCTTTGCTTATCTTCGTTACTATATCCATAAGACATTCTGCCAAATCCGTAGCATAGCAAGGCGACATTACTTGGTCATAAACAACTCTTAATTCTGGTTTTTCGGCACAAAGATTGAGCATGGTTTTTACAAAATTTTTGCCAAACTCACTATATACTCCGCTTGTGCGAACCACTATGGAGTTTTCACAAAAAGACAAGGCTTTGTTTTCTCCTTCCAATTTGCTTTGCCCATAAACGTTAATAGGCTGAGGCTTATCCTCTGGGAAGTATGGACGACAAGTTTTACCATCAAAAACATAGTCAGTGGAAACGTGTATAAAGAAAGTACCATTACTTTGACAAACTTTGGCAAGATTCTCCACCGCATAATCATTAACCAAAGAGCATTTTTCCTTTTCTTGCTCTGCCTTATCCACAGCGGTATAGGCAGCAGTGTTTATTACAAAAGAAATATTGTTCTGAGAGAAAAATAACTCAAGGGCTTCTTTGTTGGTAATATCCAATTCTTCGTAATCAGTAAAAATAAAGTCAAAATCATAGTTTTTGCTTATTTTCCTAATACTCATTCCAAGTTGTCCGTTGGCTCCGGTTATCAATATAGTTTTCATTGTATTTTCTTTTTTTTACTCTTTTGTTTATTATTTTATCAACTTAGCCCTATAACCTAAATTTGTAAGTATTTCAAAAACTTTTTCTCTAAAATCTCCTTGCAAGATAATCTCCCCTTCTTTTACACTTCCTCCAACACTACATTTGGTTTTCAACACCTTAGACAAATCTACAAGGTCATCTTGCTTGCCTATGAAATTACTAATAATAGTAACTTTTTTGCCTGCCCGTTGTTTCTTATCCAAAAATATTTTTAGGTTTTGTTTCTCTTTTTCAAGTGTTTGTGGCTCTTGTTCCTGTTCTTGAAAATAAACAAAATCCGGGTCGGTGGAATATACTATAATATTCTCCTTATTCTTCTTTCTTTGGCAACTCATATATTATGCTTTTTATTAAATCAAGTATTTTTTTCTCGCTAAGGAAAGGTTGTTTGTTTTTCTTGTCTGGTACTATTACGTTTAGGTCGTTTGGCTCTACACAAAATTTCAAACTCTTTTCCTTATACTCTATTCCCTCGCCGTCAAGGTTTAGAATGCCGTCTTCAAAATTTTTTACTTCTACTTCTTTGGCTCTAAAGGTCTCTACATATGGAGATTTGTCCATTTTGTGAAAAAACATCATCTGCACAACAAAAGGAGCCAATATGATAGGAGGTTTCTTTACCACCACCACGTCCAAAAGCCCATCGTTAAGCGAGGCTTTGGGAGCAATAATAGCATTGTAACCAAACTGATTAGAATTCATAAAAGAAATAAAAAGAGCCTCTCTTTCTATTTCTATTCCATCCACAATAAGGGTATATTTCTTTGGTTTATAGTTTAGATAGTCTTTAAGCACAAGTTTCAAATAGGTCTGAAATCCACGTATCTTACTGCCCGTAAATTCCTTTGCTATCAAAGCATCAAAGCCCACTCCTGCCACTGAGGCGTATGGTCTGTCGTTAAGATTAATGGTGTCTATTCTTAGGTTGTTGTTAAGATTAATAACCTCTATGGCTTTGGTTACCTCTAAGGGTATGTGCAAACAACGAGCCAAACCATTGCCACTACCCGCAGGAATAATTCCAAGTTTGATTTTTGTGTTTATTAGTCCTCTGACACAATCGTTTATAGACCCGTCTCCTCCTACTGCCACTACTATGGAATAACCCTCTTGCACAGCCTCTTTGCTTATTGTGGTAGCGTGGTGAGGATATTGTGTATAGGCTATATTATAATTATATTTTTTTTTATCCAAGTGTGTTTCTATGGCTTGCTCCACAGTTTTTTGTTTGCCTATGCCAGAGACAGGGTTGATTATAAACAATATTTTTTCTTTCATACAAACTCTTCTTTACAAAACATTATAGACTGACCGACCATTATGCAACTTATTTTCTTCTATGTTGCAAAATTATTAAAATAAATTTGTATAAATTCATTATAAAAAAACTTATTTTTCATCAAAAAAATTTTCACATAATTTTTTAAACAACATAGTTAGTTATAATTAAAACAAAAGGCATATTTCTCTGTCTTACTTTGTATTGGGAAAATAAAAAATTTGGTTCAAAATTTGGTGAATTAGAAAATTATATATAAATTTGCCAGCGTTTAAAATAATAATTATAATTAAATCAAATTACAAACCTTATTAAAAAAATTAACACACAAATGAAGAAAAGTTTACTCCTTATGCTAATGGCTCTCTTGATGAGCGTTAGCACCTGGTCGCAAACAGAGGTTACTATAGGCAGTAATAACTATAGTGAAAACCAAGATGTTCCTCACAATTTATTTTACCTTTATGGAGCGTCTCAAACTATCTATCTCTCAAGTGAGATAACTTCCACAGGTTACATTAGTGCTATAAGTTTTAGAAATACAGACGCAACTGTTAGTACCACAAGAAGCATAAAGGTTTATATGGCAACCACATCATTAAGTTCTTTTGCTTCTCGCCAAGATGCTTTGCCTGCAAATGATTTTACCTTGGTTTATGATGGCACTTGGTCTGTTGTTGGAGGTCAATGGTCGCAAATAACACTTGACACTCCATTTCAATACGAAGGAACAAACAACTTGGTTATTGGTATAGAGGATTATACCAATAGTTACCATGCTGCGGGTACTTGGCAATCAACTTCTGGTACGGGTCGTTCTTTAAGTGATTCTTATGACTATAGTCCAATAGTTTTGTCAGATTTAACGGTTAGTACTGTTAACAATTTCTACCCTGATGTAAAACTTAGTATTTCTGCTCAGGCTCCTTGTACAAGAGTTGCCTCATTAACTTCTTCTAATATTACTTCCTCCTCTGCTACTTTCTCTTGGCCAGAAAGAAATGGAGCAACTTTCTATTATTCTTACAAAAAAGCCTCAGCAAACTCGTGGTCAAACGATGAGAGTACTTCTGATGCAAACGTTACTATTGAGAATTTGGACGCAAACACAACCTATAAATTTAGAGTTAAAGTAGATTGTGGAAACAACGAACAATCTTTATACAGAGAAATATCCTTTACCACTCCATGCGAAAGCATAACAAACCTTCCTTGGGTAAGAAATTTCGAAGACAATACTTCGGGAAGTTTGCCAAACTGCTGGAATGTTATAAATCCTTATGCTACCTCTTATCCACAAGTTACCAGTATGCAGTATTATGCTCACGGAGGTCAAAATAGTATAGAATTTAGAGCGGGTAGTAATAATTCCTTTGCTGTGCTTCCTGCTTTTGAAACACGTTTAGACTCTTTGCAAATATCTTTCTACACTCGTAGAGAAGATGGTTTGTCTGGCATTTTTTCTGTTGGTTATATAAAAGATATAGCAGATACAACTACTTTTGTTGCAATGCAGAGCATAACAGCAGCAGACATAGGAGACAATGATTATCATTTGTACGAAGTTTCTTTTAGTGGTATAACAATAGAAGAAGGCACTTTGCCTCGTATTGCTTTTGCCTATCGTTCTACTGGTTCCAATCGTTATTGGTTTGTGGATGATGTTACAGTAAATACTGTACAAGAATGTTCTCGTCCGGGACAAATAGCAGTTACCCCTGCTTCCACCTCGGCTACTATCAATTGGACTTCTACAGGAGAAGATTTTGTTGTTCATTACAAATCCTCCACAGATGAAGAATACACAATCATCTCAGAGGTAACCTCCTCAGAAAACAATCACAGCGTTACACTAAGTGACTTAACTCCTGCAACAGAATATACTTATTATGTAAGTGTTATTTGCTCAGAAGGAGATAGTCTTCATAGTGAAGTAAGTACGTTTGTAACAGAATGTGCTGCTTTGACCACAGTACCTCACACCTGGGGTTTTGAAGAATCTGCTGACTCTGACACAGGTTTGCCTCCTTGTTGGGCAAAAACTCTTAATAGTTTCTATTCAGGTGCTTATCTTTCAGAAAATGCTGCCGTTGATGGATATCAAAGTTTATATATGACAGGTACTTCCAATATTACCATACTTCCAGTAATAGATTGGGAAACATTGCCTATAAGCACTTTGCAACTTAGATTCCAAGCAAAGAGAGGTTCCGATGCTACCAACTTAGAAGTAGGCGTTATTACTGATATTAACAATGCTGCTACTTCCTTTGTTTCTTTGGCAAGTTTTAATTTATCTTCTTCTTTTGAGGAAAAAACTGCTATGTTCTCCTCTTATACTACTGAGGCAAGTACAGGTACTCGTATCGCTCTTAGACTAACAGGAGATTATCCTTATTGCTATGTGGATAATATGGTTTTGTAAACCATACCAGATTGTCCTCCTGTGCAACAAATAACTGTTACTTCTAAGACTGCTAACAGCATATCTCTTTCTTGGGTTGGCAACAATAACAACTACGCTGTTCGTTATAAAACAACCGATACTGAAACACCACAAGATTGGAGTACTGACAATGTAGAGGTAACAAACTCCACTGCAACAATAACAGATTTATCAGAAAACACAGAGTATATTATAGAAATAGCACCTGATTGTGAGAATATAACTGATGCTATGTACAGAAGCATTACAGTTTCTACTCTTTGTAGCACTGTAGATGTTCCTTATTTTGTAGATTTTGAAGATAATTCTGTATTAAATTGTTGGACAATTGCCTCAGAAAGTAGGTCTTATAATTATTGGGAATGGACTTATTACCCTGAGGTATATACTAATGCAAATTATGCTTACTCTCCTAATACCATGTTGGTTATAGGTGGAAGCAGTGTAACTCCTATGATGGTTGTTGCTCCTAAGGTTGATTTAGATATAGAGCAAACTCGTTTGCAATTCCAACTTAGAAAATACTCTACCACCTATTACGGCAGCACTAATTATCAATTTGGTAATATAGAGGTAGGCGTTATGACAGACCCTAATAATATAAATACCTTTGTTTCTCTAAAAAGTATTCTACAAGATTCTATAACAACAACCTATTCTTTGCAAACCATAGATTTCAACAACTTTACTTACACAGGTAACTCCTATTATATTGCTGTAAGATACTTGGGCTTAGGTGGAGAATACGCTTATAATAATGGCGAATATCTATTAGACGACCTTAGAATAAATCAAATTCCAACTTGCTTGGAGCCTACAAATATCTCTTATAGCAATGCTACTGCTACAAGCGTAGACCTTACTTGGAGTTATGATGGAGACGAGAGTTTCAAAGTTTATTACAAAAAAATTACTGACGGAGACGACGTAGAATATTCTGTAGATGAAGCAACATTGACCAATGGCGTTTATACACTAAACAACCTTGAAGGTGCAACAACTTATCAATACTATGTTGCCACCGTTTGCAATGATAATAGCGAATCCTCCTCTGTAATTCATACCTTTACCACAGGATGTGTTCCTTTTGATATACCTTATACAATGGACTTTGAAGAAATAGAACAGTATGCAAGACCTGTTTGCTGGTCATTTATCAATAGCAGAACAGAAAACGGAAAAACTTTCCCTTGTGTAAATACTTCAAGTTATAGCGGTCATGTATCTTCCAAAGGTATGGACTTCTATTCACAGATAGCAACTCCAACCATTGCTGTTTTGCCAGAATTTAGCACTGAGTTAAATCAACTTTCTGTTGAATTTTGGACAAAACCAGAGAGCATTACCACTTCTTCTGGTCGTTTGGAAATAGGTTATGTAACCGACCCAACAGATGCAAGTACATTTATTATGGTAGATTCTGTTAGCACCGCTACTCTTAATGGAGATACTACTTGGCACAAATACAGAGTGAATTTTGACCAAGTAGATTTGGGAGAGGCAGAGACAGGATATATTGCTTTCCGTCATGTTGTCAACAATGCTTATTGGTTATGGTATCTTGATGATGTAAAAGTAGAAGAACTACCTGATTGCTCTGCTCCAACATCCTTGCTTGCTATCAACCCTACTGCTTCAAGTATAGACCTTAAATGGAATGGTCCAACAGCAACAGCCATAACTATTCATTACAAGGAGACTTCTGCTACTGACTTTGACTCCATAGAGAATGCTTATCTTGATGCAACAGGAGTTTATACTCTTTCAGGCTTAGAGGCAAGCACCACTTATGATTGGTATGTTTCTTACCTTTGCACCTCAGATAACAATACATATGCTTCAGAAACTTTCCAATTTACCACCGCTTGTGCTTTGATTAGCGATGTTCCTCAAACTTGGGACTTTGAGACAAACAACACTGCCGGAACTCTATACAATGAATTGCCTGCTTGTTGGCAAAGACCAAGCATAGGATATCCATATTCTTATAACTCATCTTATGCTCACTATGGTTCTTATTCATTATACTATGGCAATAGCGGAGATATAGGAGTACTTCCTCAAATAGATACTGAGGCTTTGCCTATAAACACTTTGCAACTTTCCTTCTTTGCAAGAGGACCTTATAATTACACTGCTACATTATCAGTAGGAGTTATGACAAATCCTATGGACGCTACAACTTTCACTGAGGTTTCTTCCATGACTTTGAATACTGAATACACGTTCTATGAAGTAGATTTATCTTCTTACACAGGCACAGGTTCTTATATTGCTATAAAGAATTCTTCTTCTTACTCCAATACTATTATGCATGTGGATGATGTAACTTTGAACCTTATTCCTTCTTGCACGCGTCCAGATAACGTAACAGTAACTGCAAGTGCCGACCAAGCAAATGTTAGTTGGACTTCCTCAGGTGATGATTTTGAAATCTACTACAAACTAAACTCCGAAAGTGAATATACTCAAGCCACAGCCGTTCCTTCTACAACAGGAGCAAATTCTTGGAATGCAACAATTACCGACCTTAACCATTCCTCAGAATACAGCCTATATATTAAGGCTATTTGCGAGGACGGAGTAGAATTGACTTCAGATGTTACTACTTTCCGCACAGAGTGTTCTGCTATTACAGACTTTCCTTATACAGAGGATTTTGAAACATTGACTACAAGTAATTTGGGTTGTTGGACAAGTCAAACCGTATCTGGTATAACAAATTGGGAAATATCCTATGATTATTCTACAAACAACCACGTTGCTTACAGACACTATACCACAGGTTCTACTCGTTTGATTTCTCCAGTATTGGATATGACCACGCTTACCACTCCAAATCTTTCTTACGAATATGAGACTTGTAGTTGGAACACAAGTGAGGATTCTCTATATGTTTATTATAGAACAAGTGCAACGGGAGAATGGACATTATTAGCCGCTCACGGACCAAGCATGTCAGAACAAAACATAACCAAATCTACTTCTCAGTCAAATAGCATAGACCTACCTAACACAAGCACAACTTATCAAATAGCATTTGTTGCCGCTTGCCACGATGGTTATGGAGTATATTTGGACAATGTGGTTATTAGTAACGAGGGCAACACAACCTCCGACCCTATCAACCCAACAGTAGTAACCAATGCAGCAACTTCTGTTGCTCAAACTTCTGTTACTCTTAACGGAGAGGTAACCTCAGCGGGCAACCAAACCATAACCGCCAAAGGTTTTGAGTGGAAAACTGCTTACGGAGGTACTTATACTCAAGTAACTTCTACCGATGCAGGCAATACATTCACTTATAATCTAAGTGGCTTAACTGCAAATACTTATTATATGTACAAAGCATTTGTAACCACAGCCAACGGAACAGTTTATGGCTCAGAGCAATATTTCACAACCCTTGTGGATGAAGATGAGCCTTGCACCACAGTTATTGCAACAGTAGAAGATACTATTTGTTTCGGAGAAAGTTTTACCTTCCGCGGACAAACTTACACTACAACAGATTTGTATTATCTTACAGTTGAGGGACAAAACGGAGATTGCGATACTAACTTTAGAATAAACCTTTATGTTAGACCAGAGAACACTCCTATAAACGAAGAGGTTACACTTTCTTCAAGCGAGTTCCCTTATACTTACCACGGCGAAACCTACACGGCTTACGGCTCTTACTCCGTAACAGAAGAGGACGAGTATGGTTGCGACCAAGTATATAACCTAACTCTTGTAGCAAACTCTGGCATAGCAGAAATAGCAGAGGGCTTAACCATAAGTCTATACCCTAACCCTACAAAGGCTAATGCAACTTTGAAAGTCAATGGCTTAAACGAGCAAGCAACCATAATCATCACCGACCAACAAGGAAGAGTAATTTCTTCTAAGGTTCTACCACAAGGTGTTGATTCTATGGAAGTAGAGACAGACAATCTTGCAAGCGGAGTTTATTACATAAGAGTACAAACTGCTAATACTATAAGAACAGAAAAACTTATCAAACAGGCTTAGCCTGTCTTATAGGGCAGAGCCATTTAAGAGGTTTTCTACGGGCAAAGCATTATAAAATACATACGCTTAAGCGTTTTATAGAACAGCCTCAGGCTGCACCCACAGGGTGATTTTATAGGGCATAGCCCAAACGATAAACTAAATTTTAATGGACAACTCTTTGGAAAAGAGTTGTCCATTTTTCTTTTATAAGTTGCAACCACAGGTTGTTTTATAGGTTGTAATAGGTTACGGTAGGTTTGAGGCTGTGCCTCCTAATAGGTTATTATAAGTTGGAGCCTTTGGCTCCTATAAGTTAGCATAGGTTATTATAGGAGACACATAAGCGTATAGTAAAATATAACGGCTTTGCCTCCTATACTAACTTATTACAACTTATGCTAACTTATAGGAGGCTTAGCCTCCAACCTATGCTAACCTATTACAACTTATAAAACTTATATCAAAGAAATAAGTGGCAAGTTCTTTGAACTTGCCACTTATTGTAAGTAGTTTAAAATAAATATTATCCTAATCTTTTTAGTTGGACGGTAAAGTGTCTCATCAAAGGTGCTTCCCACTCTATGGCAACGCCTCTTTTGATTTCGTGTCTGCGGTCATAAACATTTTTCAAAGCAGCGGCAATTACATCCATATGGTTGTTGGTATAAACTCTCCTTGGTATGCAAAGTCTAAGCAAATCCATTCCTCCAAAACGATTCTCTCTTGTTACAGGGTCTCTGTCGGCAAGCATATATCCTATTTCGCAAGCACGTATTCCTGCCTCCAAATACAATTCACAAGTAAGAGTTTGTCCTGGAAATTCCTCCTTTGGTATTTGGTCTAAAACTCTATCTGCATCCACAAATATAGCATGTCCGCCTGCAGGTCTTTGGTAAGGTATGCCATATTCGTCAAGTTTCTTTGCTAAATACTCAACTTGCTTAATACGAGTTTCAAGCATATCAAACTCTGTATTCTCGTCCAAACCTACTGCTATAGCATTAAGGTCTCTGCCGTTCAAACCGCCATATGTTACATAACCCTCAAAAGGTATGCAGAACAATTTACAACCCTCATACCATTCTTTGTTACGCATAGCAATAAATCCTCCCATATTTACTATTGCATCTTTTTTGCAAGACATTGTGGCAGCATCAACGTATGAATACATTTCCTTAACAATTTCTTTTATTGTCTTTTCTTTGTATCCCTCCTCTCTTGTTTTGATAAAATAAGCATTTTCGGCAAAACGAGCAGAGTCCATAACCACAGGAACATTGTAAGAATGACAAACCTCACAAGTTTCTTTTATGTTTTGCATACTTACAGGTTGTCCGCCCTTAGTATTGTTGGTTACTGTAAGCACAAAGAAAGGTACGTTGCCTTTATTCTCTTCCAACACTTTTTTCAACAACTCTATGGAAACATTTCCCTTAAAAGGCAATTCAAGTTGAGTATCATTAGCCTCAGGTATGGTTACGTCTATAGCAAAAGCATGACGAGATTCTATATGTCCTTTGGTTGTGTCAAAGTGAGCATTGCCAGGAATAACGTTACCTTCTTTTACAAGATAAGAAAACAAAACATTTTCTGCAGCACGACCTTGGTGGGTAGGAATAACATAATCCAAACCAAAAATTCTTTTTATTGTACTTTCAAATTTATAGAACGAGGTTGCTCCAGCGTATGATTCATCTCCTAACATCATAGCAGCCCATTGCTCCTGAGACATTGCTCCTGTTCCAGAGTCTGTCAAAAGGTCAATATAAACCTGCTCACTCTTCAATTGAAATACATTGTAATGGGCTTCTTTAAGCCATTGTTCTCTTTGTTCTTTAGTGGATTTTCTTATAGGTTCCACCATTTTAATTTTCCAACTTTCTGCAAATGGTAATTCCATAATAAAAAATTTTTATGATTAATAAAGAAAAAATTGTCTTAATTGAAAATAAAGAAAACTAAGACAGAGTATGCCTTAGCCCTCAGAAAGATTACATAAAGAAACTATCCCTTTTCTTTATATTCAAATAGGGATTAGTTACGCTTATATGTAATTTTTCTTCCATCAGATATAATGATTATCCTTTTTTGCAAATTTATAACAAAATACTTATAACTACCAAATTTTTTGACAAAAAATTGTAATTTTTATTTTTTGGGAATGGGTTAAAATAAGTTAGCATAGGTTAAGATAGGAGTGTAAGAAAACTTAAATTATGTCATACGCTTATGCGTCCTATAAAACAGCCTGTGGCTGTAACCTATGCTAACTTATAATACTTATACTTTTCTCTTTTTAGAAAAAGAAATTTACTCCTACATCAAAAGTATTTACTTTAAAATACTCTTTTTGTATATGAGGGAACATATTGTAATCTATGCCATTATAATAAGTATTTGCCGAAAGGTTACATCTATATTGCATAAGAAATTGTATTCTGTGTTTTCCATAGACATCAAATCCCAAACGGAAAAGCATATAAGGAGAGAATGTATTTTTTGTTGCAATTTCCTCTGAATCGGTGTTTATATTAAACAAGCCCGAAAAACCTACTCCGGCAAACAACTTGTTCTTTTCCATTACTGAAAATTTGTAATCTACAAACAAAGGAACTTCTATATCATAGATAGTCTCTGTTGTTTCTCCAAACAGGCTACTTTCATATTGATAATTAATTTCAGCCCTGCTCTCTCTGTATGTGGGAGCCACTCCTATGGTTATATTTTTGCTAACATTGTATTCGTAAAGAAACGATAGGTTTAAATCAAAATTCTTATCTATCTTGCCGAAATTTCCTTCAAAAGTATTATTGCCAATGTGTTTTAAGAATTTATTTGTAGAAGAGGATAAGGAGGAGGAGATTCCTATACCAAAATTATGACGTTTTACATTACTTTCTTGTGAATAGCCACTTATAGCTATTATTACGACCATCATAGTCATTACTAAAAATCTTTTCATTTCTTAAACATTTTATATTAATAAATCAATTTTAAATTTCTTAGTGTTATTACTTCTTTTATTTTGCAAAGTTACTACTCTTTCTTTTATGCTACAATACCTACTTTTAGGTATTTTACTACCTTGTTTTGCTAACTAAATTACAATTATTTATATAGGACTACGAAGATATTGTTTTATTGCAAAAAATATAAATATTATGTTTTTTTTGCATTTCTATATTTGTGGGAAAATTAGAATTCATAACCTATATTTATAAAAAGATATGGCTCTTTTGTTCTGTTGGAGTAGCCCATAGAGGCTCCCACCGGACCTATAATAGAGTTGTAACTATAAGAAAGCCTTACGCCCCAAAGAGGAGAAGAGGAGAACAAATGTTGAAGTTTATCATCCTTATATCCCATAGCATAAGCAAAAGTAAAATAATTGTTTTTCCATAATTGTTTTCTTAATTGCAAATCTAAGGCAATAAAGTTTTTTTCTATTATCTCCAAGTTATCCACTCCGGCAAAAGGAAGTTGTTGTTCTACATAGTGAGAAAAATATTCTCCACCTATGCAGTTGGAAAGTACTGTTGGCATATCTTCACCATAAATACTTCTTCCATAGAACATAGGAGAGAAAAACCAATTATGCTTTAAATCAAAGGTTTCCATAAATTTATAGGAAAAAGTATGCAACGGAGCATGCTCGTTGTATTGATAAAAATTATCTGTATATAAAGCATATTCCATATAACGAATTCCTCCCATAGTGGCAAAATATTCCTTATCTCTGTCGTCAAATCCTATTTTGATATGATAAGACCAAAGATGGGAGGTGGGCAAATAAACAGCGTTTGACTTCTTGCCGTACAACAAATTAGAATACATAAAATAATCCCATCGCAAAAAAGCATTAAGAAGAAAGTTTCTAAGATTTACATTGGCAAAGGAGAAATTGACTTGATGTTGTTGATAGTCGGGATTAAGGTCTCTGTCGGCATGGTAATAAATATTCAAATCCTGATGTCTAAACATATAAGACAAATTTACGGAATACATTCTCCAAATATCAAAATTAGATTGTACATTGAACATACTCCTTTTACCCAAGCGCAAAGTGGTTTTCAACATCATAGGAAACAAGAAATTAACAGGAGCCTCTCCTTCCACTTGCATGGATACTTGCTCTTCGTTGTCAAATCTTATACCCAAAAACAATTCTGCCGTTTTCTTTCCCTCGCTTGATATATCTATTCCATAACCATTTTTTAAGTATTTGATTTGATAAGATGCATCATTATAGAACAAAGTGCTTCTAAGAGAGGTCATTGCCTTTTCTATGGTATCCAAGGTGGTGGTAGCATTGTTGTTAAGATTGAACCTTTCTCTCAAATAATCTTCGTCTCTTTTCTCTATATGATTAAATGTAACTTCTCCTATCTTCATTCTTATTTTTTGGTTAAGCATACGATAGGGAGTAATTCTTTCTGCCATAGAATCCAAGGACATACCCAATTGTTGTTTTAAATCAAGTATTTCTTGCAAATGAGTTCTTGCAGCGTCTTCTCCTCTCTGTACAAGAGTGTCTATTGCCTGAGCATTGAAACTTGCGGCAGAATATCCCTCCACATTTACACGAATAAAAACATCGCACATATTTTTATTCTCTTCAAACTTTGCCGTTGTATTTACGTCCATAAGTTGATTGATTATGGTAAGAGTTGAATTAAAGTCCTCTGCTTTGCGATTGTTCATATCTTGTACAGTAACGCCTATAATAATGTCTGCTCCCATTTGTTTGGCTATATCCACAGGAAAATTGTTTTTTAATCCTCCATCCACCAAAATCTTATCACCCAATTTTACGGGAGTAAAAACTGCAGGAATACTCATAGAGGCTCGCATAGCCGTTGCTAAATTGCCCGAATGAAAATCTACTTCTGAAAAATCTACCATATTAGTAGCAACACAAGCAAAAGCAATAGGAAGAGAGTTGAAATCTATGCTATCATGGTAGCCTAAGGTAAGTTTAGAGAAAAGATTTGCAAGATTTTTTCCTTTGATAAAGCCTGGCTTACCCAAAGCAAATCTACCTATATGATTAACATCAACAGAGCCAATATAGGTACTCCCTCTTTTTCTTTGCAAAAGATATTGTTCCTTGTTATCCACTCTATCGGAAAGTAAAAAAGACCAATCCTGTACTCTCACCAAAGAATCTAACATATCGGCAGTATAGCCTATGGAATACAAACCTCCCATCAACGCTCCCATAGATGTGCCTACAATCATATCTATTGGTATGCCGGCTTGCTCTATAATTTTCAATGCACCTATATGAGCACTGCCCTTTGCTCCTCCGCCCGAGAGAACAAGAGCAACTTTTTTTCTTTGCAATGTATCTTGTGCGACAATGTTTGATAAAGCAAGCACAAGCAATAAAAAAATGCCAAATTTCCTTACCACCCGCATATCTTTTCCTTTTTGTTTATAAACGCAATCAGATTTTATTTTATTGTGATTTTAGAAAAACATATTGTTGAGTTTTTCTGTTTGCTGACCAATAAACAAAAGAAGAGACAACTCAATATCAAGAATTTTAGAAACAACCATACTAATAAAAGGCAAGGAACTTAAAGGCAAATAAATTATAATGGAAACAAGTATTATTTGTGCCAAAGGAATGGCAAGAATATTAGCCAAAAGAAAAAACAAAGGAAAATATCCAAAATTGACTATAAGTATTGGCAAACAACAAATTTGAGTAGCAAGAGAAATGGATATGTTTTGAAATATAGGATTAGATATTGCTTGAATTCTGCTATTAGGTTTGAAAACAAGAAAGAAGAGTTTGTTTAGTTGAGTGAGAATAAAAGGTTTGAAAGCAAAAATACCAAAAACAGCCAAGAAAGATAGTTGAAAACTTATATTGAATAATAGTAAGGGATCTATCAGAAGAAAAATAAAGGCGGTAACAAAAAGGATATTCATATTGTCGTATTCTTTTTTGGATAGAGTTGCCAACAAAAACAAAGAAGACATAACCGCAACCCTAACACAAGCGGGAGTTAGCCCAACCACAAAAGCAAGAGCCCAAGTAAGAAGAACAAGAAGAATTCTTCTCAAATAAAAACCTCTTAAATTCTTGCTGACCACAAAGCCCAAAAGAAAATCAAAAAACGAAATAATAATCATCACATGCAAGCCCGAAACACAAAGTATATGAGCCAAGCCCGAATGATTGAACATTTGTCTTGTATCTTTTTGTAAAGTTGTTTTATCTCCCAAAAGCATGGCAATGGCTAAGGCTTTTTTCTCCTTTTCCATAGGGCTTTTTAGTATTATGTTTTTTAGTTTGGAATTTATATCAAAAGCCAATAATCTTATATTTGTTGCTTTGTTGCGTCTGTGTATGGAGAAATCTTTTAGAAACGTTTGGTGGTATATTCTTTTGTGTTTCATATATCTGATATAATCAAAAGAATTAGTAAAGTTTTCTATTTGTCTAAGATAGGTTTTTGCCACTATGGTGTCTCCCATTTTCAAAAGAGGGTAATCTATCTTGTTGCTATCTTTGACGGATAGATAAATTTGAACTTCTCCAGTAGTTGTTGTCCATTTGTCATTGTTTTTTATGGCAATCATATTTGCAACATAACCATAGTGTTTTCCTTCTTTTGTGAGCTTGGGAGCAGTTTCTATTACATATTTGCAAAGATTAGTTCTTTGGTCAAAGTGTTTTATATAATGATTGCGAAGAAAGATTGTAGGACAAAAGCAATCAAACAATATTATTATAACAATAAGAAATACAAGAGGAAAAATTATTGGCTTATCGGCTAAAAATTTTTTCATCTGTTTGTTTTTCTTGTAAAGGATAGAGGAAAATTAACCATATAACTCCACGCTCACATAGTCCATTTTGCCACCAACAGGAGGGTTAAGTTTCTTTACATTTACCACTATGTTGGAGATTTGAGAAAATTCTCTTTTAACCCTATTTATTATCCTTCTTGCTATATGTTCCAAGAGATGAGAAGACTTTTGCATCTCTTCTTTTATCAACAAATAAACCTTAGAATAATCAACCGTATCCTCCACGTTATCGGTTGTCTCTGCCATAGTGCTATCCGTCTCAAAAGATATATCTACCAAAAAGTGCGTACCTATTTTTCTCTCTTCCTCAAAACAACCATGAAAGCCATAAAACTCCATATTCTTTATTTCTATCTTGCTCATAATTTTCCCAAAAATTTATTCCATATTATATCTTGTAAAACAATTCTGCTCCGAAAGTTCTATTTTGTTATTTTCCAAGTGTTTGATAAGTTTGTTCCACTGTGTTTTATGAGCATTTATCCAAGTGGAACTCTCCTTTGTATTGCCATAGGCAAACAAATAATAATTATAAGCCTCAAAAAGACCATTGTCTATCAAAGTTTTTTGATATTTGAATAGAGGATTGTCAAAATCTTTATTCTCACTATACAGCAAGGAAATAAACTTCTTGCGCGCCTGAGTTAAGTTGGCAATGTTAAGAAAAGTTTTGCCTTTAAGTGCTTGTTGCATAAGATTATCAAAGACTTGTGGAAAAAGATTTTTTCTTTCAAAAGAATCAGAATAAACAATTACATCGTTGTTAAAATTTACACTGACTTTGTTCTTGTCAATGAAAATACATTCTTTATAAGACTCAAACAAATGTTTTGAAAACTCCTTGCTTCTTTCTGTTTCTGACTCCAATATCATAAATATCTCCCCATACAAAACTCCCCAAACCATTTCCGTACTCATAAGAAAAACCTTTGCTGCCCTATAATAGTTAGAAGCAAACATAGGTTCTGCCTCTATTCCTTTTTCGTACCAATAAAGAGCCTGTCTATAATTGCCTTCTTTGTATTTTATATTGCCCATCTCTAAGAACAAATTGCCCGCCTTTGGATATTTCCTTAATCCCTCTTGGTATATATCTACTGCTTTGTAGGAATTGCCTTTTTCATCATAAGCGTTGCCCAAAAGTTGATAAACATCGCTTGGAACATCTTCTTTAAGGAAAGGTGTCAATACCTCTATTGCCTTATCAAATTCTTTGTTGCTATAATGTGTCCAAGCCAATTCGTAAGAGCATTTTAATTTATCTTCCCCGTTTTCTATGGCTTTGCGTAAAAGATATTCTGCCTCAAACCATTTTTGTTGCTCCATAGACAACAAAGCCTTAGAGTACAAACTATCTTGTGCAAAGGAAATAGAATAAATCAATATGCTTAAAACAAAAAGTAATATTTTCATAAACCTATATAATACTATTTGCATACAAAATTACGAAATAATTTATAATCAATACAAAGTTTTTGTTAGTATATAAAGTTTTTGTATTTTTGCAATTGTTCAAAGGAATTGTGTCTTGTGCAAGAGAAGACAAAAATATTTACGAAAAAAATACAAATAAAAAGATATGATAAAGACCGAAGAAGTTACCTTGGAAACCGCTCACAAATTAGGGCTACTTGACGAGGAATTTGAGCAAATAAAACAATATTTAGGAGGAAGAACACCTAATTTTACAGAACTTAGTATTTATTCTGTTATGTGGTCAGAGCATGCCTCATATAAAAACAGTATTAAATGGATAAAAAAACTTCCAAAAGAAGGCAAACAAATGCTTGTGGCTCCAGGAGAAGAAAATGCCGGAATGGTGGATGTAGGCGATGGTAGGGCATGCGTTTTTAAGATAGAAAGCCATAACCATCCTTGTGCAGTAGAACCTTTTCAGGGTGCTGCCACCGGTGTAGGAGGTATCAATAGAGATATTTTCACTATGGGAGCAAGACCCATTGCTCAGTTAAATTCTTTGCGTTTTGGTTCATTGGAAAGCAAGCATGCCAAACGTTTATTCAAAGGTACTGTTAAAGGTATTTCTCATTATGGCAATTCTTTTGGTGTTCCTGTTTTGGGAGGTGAAGTTTTCTTTGATGAATGTTTTGAAAACAATCCTTTGGTTAATGCCATGAGTGTGGGAATAATGAAAAAAGAAGACCTTATTTCTGCTGTGGCAAAAGGAGCGGGTAATCCTGTTTATATAGTTGGTTCTTCTACAGGTAAGGACGGCATACACGGAGCAACCTTTGCAAGTGCCGATGTTACAGAAAATTCTGCCGATGATATTCCTTCCATACAAGTAGGCGACCCATTCCAAGAAAAACTTCTTTTGGAGGCAAGTTTGGAGTTAGGACGTAGTGGTGCTATTGTTGGTATGCAAGATATGGGTGCGGCAGGTATTATTTGCTCTACTTCGGAAATGAGTGAGAAAGGTGGTAGCGGAATGAAGATAGATTTAAGCAAAGTACCTTTGCGTCAGCAAAATGTTGAGGCTTGGGAAATACTTTTGTCTGAGTCACAAGAACGCATGCTTGTAGTTGCAAAGAAGGGTGAAGAAGAAAAGGTTGAAAAGATATTTGAGAAGTGGGATTTGAATTGCGCCAAAATAGGAGAAGTTATTGACGAAGATATGCTTTACTTCTATTGGAAGGGTGAATTAGTGGCACAGGTTCCTGCCTCTACCCTTGTACTTGGAGGAGGTGCTCCTCAATACGACAGAGAATACAAAGAACCAGAATATTACAAACATACTCACGATTTTAAAATTTCTGACCTAAAAGAGCCTTCTTTGCAAGAATGCAAGAAAATTGCTCAAGCCATGACCAAAAATCCTAATCTTGCTTCTAAACGTTGGGTTATAGAGCAGTATGATTCTATGGTAGGCACTCGCAATATGACCACAAACGCACCAGCAGACGCAGGTATAGCAAATATAAAAGGTTGTCAAAATGGTATAGCCATGACTTGCGATTGCAACTCTCGTTATGTTTATTCCGACCCTTTCATTGGCACAGAGATAGCAGTTGCTGAGGCGGCTCGCAATATTGTTTGTTCGGGTGGCGAGCCTTTGGCTGTTACCAACTGCTGTAACTTTGGTAATCCATACAAACCAGAAACCTATTGGCAATTTGTCAATGCTGTAAAAGGTATGGGAGAGGCTTGCAAAAAATTCTCCACTCCTGTAACCGGAGGCAATGTAAGTTTCTACAACCAAGCCTCAATTAATGGAGTAGTAGAGGCAGTTATGCCTTCTCCTGTTATTGGTATGGTAGGCACAGTGGATAAGAAATATCAAACATCTTTGGATTTCAAACGCAAAGGAGCAACCATTTATCTTTTGGGAGAAATCAAAGACGATATAAACTCTTCTGAATATCTTTATAACTATTGTAAAGTTAAACTTTCTCCTGTTCCTTATTTTGATATGGACAAGGAATTTGCTTTGCAACAAGTTGTCAAACAATTGATAAGAAAGGGATATATAGAATCTGCTCACGATGTAAGCGATGGAGGTCTGTTTATGAACCTTATAGAAAGTGCTATGCATAGAAATTATGGTTTTAACATCATCAGTGATAGCGAAGTAAGGTTAGATTCTTTCTTATTTGGAGAAAGTCAGTCTCGCATAGTGGTTACTATAGACGAGGATAAGTATAACGACTTTATTTCTTTGCTTGATAAGGAGAATATTCCTTGCCTTGCTATAGGAAAAGTAACTGACGGAGATATTATTGTAGATGACGAAGATTTTGGTAGCATCAAACAATACAAACACGTATATAACAATGTTTTAAACGAAATAATGGACAAGTAACCATTATTTTCTTAATAAATAAAAAGGAGATAAATTTTGATTTATCTCCTTTTTTTACAGGCTGTGCCTGTAAGGCAGGCTATGACTACTGAGTCTGCAATAAAATAAAGTTTCTTAACGTTTTATTTTCAGTATGATTATTTAAAAAGAATAGAAAATGAAACAGAATATAATTTTTTTTGTAATGATTGTTTCCACTCTTTTTCTTTATGGACAACGAATTATAACAGCCGAAGAACAAAAGGAAGAAACAGATACACTGATACTTAACAGAGTAAAAGAGTGGCAAGATTTGAAATTTGGTTTTTTTGCTCATTGGGGAATATATGCTACAGAGGAATTGGTGGAGAGTTGGTCTATTTGCAACGAAGATTGGATAGACAGAAAAGGAGTAGAGTATGAGCCTTATAAACAATGGTATTGGGAATTAAACAAGAAGTTTAACCCAAAAAATTTTGATGCAAACAAATGGGCAGAACTTGCTTGGGAATGTGGTATGAGGTATTTTGTTTTTACTTCCAAACATCACGATGGTTTTTGTATGTATGACACAAAACAAACCGATTATTCCGTCTGTGGCAAAGATTGTCCTTACTCTCAAAACCAAAATAACGATATAGTAAAACAAGTGGTGGAGGCTTTTAGGTCAAAAGGCTTTTGGACTGGGCTTTATTTTTCTAAGGCAGATTGGCACAACAAAGATTATTGGTCGCCAATGTGGGCAACGCCTGATAGAAACGTAAATTATAACATAGACAAGCACCCCGAAAAGTGGCAAAGATTTTGCGATTTTACTTATAAGCAAATAGAGGAAATAACTCATAACTATGGAGATATAGATATTCTGTGGCTTGACGGAGGTTGGATAAGACCACAATGGAGCATAAACTCTGATGAGGTTCGCTCTTGGCTTGGTGCTTATCAAAGGGTGCAAGATATAGATATGCCAAAAATTGCCAAAATAGCACGAAAAGGCAATGAGGATATGATAATAGTGGATAGGAGCGTGGGAGGAAAATATGAGAATTATAGAACACCAGAACAAAGCGTACCTGACTCTCCTTTGAACTACCCTTGGGAAACTTGTATGACTATGGGAGATAGTTGGTCTTATGTAAAAAATGATAATTATAAATCAACAAACACCTTAATACATACTCTTGTGGATGTGGTTTGCAAGGGAGGAAATCTTCTTTTGAATGTCGGACCAGACAAAGAGGGCAATATACCCGAGCCTGCCATAGAGAGAATGAAAGAGATGGGGGCTTGGTTAAGAGTAAATTCTAAGGCTATTTACTCCACCCACCCTATTGCACCATACAAAAGCAATAATATCTGTTTTACAGAGAGTAATAACGACAAAGTTTTTGCTATAATATTGTTGTCCAATAGCACAAATTTGCAAAATACATACACTTTTGAACTTTCCAAAGATTTAGCAATAGGAAAGAAAAAAGTATTGGGAAGCAAAGCAGAAGCAAAGTTAAGCAAAGAGGGTGAAAAATATATATTGAATTTTTCAAATAAGGATGTAGAGCAAAATAGAGAAAAAAATGCCTTAGTAGTTGAGTTATAAAAATATTGTGAAAGTTTTTTTTTGATAAATAGAAAAAAAAGATTACCTTTGCAACATAGATACAAACATAAAAAAATATGAT
>JAUNWC010000126.1 GCA_030540495.1 Bacteroidota bacterium | reverse complement strand
CTTTTGAGGAATATCTAACTTCGTTTGAAAATCATTATCAAACCTCGTCTATGACTCAAAAGGAGAGAGAAAAATTTTTTAATTCCTTTTTGGAATCTGTTTCCAAAATAGACTCCTCCATTAACATTGTTTCCAAAATAACCGATAATAAATCCGATAGCATACATATATACCAACAATTTAGATTTCAAACCCAGTGCAATACCTCTACAACATATCAACCAAAGGATTATAGAGAAAATTTTCTAAACATTTCGGGAGATTATTTTTGTTTGGAAGATATGGAACAGTATTTGGTGGATATTCCTGTTGGCAACGGCAATTATTTGCTTACCCTTATCAAGCCTAAGAAACAAACACTAAAACAATACTTGAAAGATTTTGACGAAAAACAATATGCAGAGTTACTAAAAGAAACCAAATCCCAAAAGATTAATTTTTCTTTTCCAATATTAGAATTCTCCAAGCAAGAAGAAATAATAAATCTTTCAGATACTTGTCTTAACTTTTCTTTTTCTATGCCAAAAAAAATCATCTTAGACTATGATTTCAAAATAGAAAACTCTCCAAACACAAACATATCTTTTGAAGAAACTTTGCTAAACGATAGTAATAAAGAACCTCTTATTTTTGACAAAGATTTTCTTTTTATCTTGCGAGGCAAGAACTCAAATTTTATAATGTGCATAGGTTACTATGGCTTTGAAAATTAGAAACTCTATCTTAACAATAAACAAAAATCTTATATCATAGAATTTGATAATAGATTTTTTTGTTATTTTTGCAAAAATTTATTTGTGGATAACAATATGGCATTATTAGAGATAAAAAATCTTCATGTCAGCATAGGAGAGAAAGAAATACTTAAAGGTCTTGACCTAACAATTAATAAAGGAGAAATACACGCCATTATGGGACCTAATGGCAATGGCAAGAGTACTCTTGCGGCTGTCATAGCAGGCAATAGCAAGTTTGAGGTTACCAAAGGAGAAATACTTTACAAGGGAAAAGACTTGCTTGCTATGAGTGTAGAACAAAGAGCATGCGAGGGAATATTCTTAGGTTTCCAATACCCTGTGGAAATACCCGGAGTAAGCATAACCAATTTTATGAAAACTGCCATCAATGAGCAGAGAAAATACAAGGGCTTAGACCCCATAAGCGCAAAAGATTTTCTTATGCTTATGAAAGAAAAAGAGAAGTATGTAGAAATGTCTTCTTCTTTATCGGGCAGAAGTGTTAATGAAGGCTTTTCGGGAGGAGAGAAAAAGAAAAACGAAATCTTTCAAATGGCTATGCTACAACCAACTCTTAGTATTTTAGACGAAACAGATTCAGGTTTGGATATAGATGCTTTGAGAATAGTTGCCTCTGGTGTCAATAAGGTACATACAAAAGAGGATGCTATAATAGTAATTACTCACTATCAAAGGCTTTTGGATTACATTGTTCCCGATGTTGTAGATATACTTTACGAAGGCAAAATAGTTAAGAGTGGAGACAAAAATCTTGCCAAAGCACTTGAGGAAAAAGGTTATGATTGGATAAGAAAAGAATTACAATCTTAGAGAAATTTGCTTTTTGTTTTGTAGGAGTAAAAAGAAATATATAATTTTGCAATCACATAATTTACTATAATCTATTAAAAAGTATGAGAAATGATTATTCTTCCCACAATTGGGAAAGACGCGATGATGAGAATTATCGCAATGGAAAAGAGAGAAATTCACGCCCGAGAGTGCGTAGAGATTTTGAAGACAAAAAAGAAAACCGATTTGAGAAAGTAGAACGCAGAAACAATTCTTACAATAGAGAGGAGCGTCCTTTTAATCGTGAAAGAAAACCTTTTAACCGAAACGAGAACTCTAATTATAGAGAAAGAAAAACTTACGGTGGTGAGGAAAGGAGACCTTACGGCAATAGGGAAAGAAAGCCTTTTAACCGAGATGAAAACAGATACGAGGGCAAAGAAAGAGTTTATAACTCTCGTCCTTATTCTCAAAACAGACGCAACAATGGGTATGGCAACAATGATTTTGAAACAAAACCTAAGCGTCCGCGTCTGTTAAAAGAAGGCAACGGAAGAGTAAGAAAAGAAAAAGGACCTAATTTTACTCCACCAAATCCGGAGAACGTGGGCAAAACTCGTCTAAATAAATATATATCAAATGCGGGTATATGCTCAAGAAGAGAAGCCGATATATTAATCTCCACAGGAGCCATTACTGTTAATGGACAAGTAATAACAGAAATGGGTTATAAAGTTGTGCCGGGCGATGTGGTAAAGTATAACGGAACGGAGTTAAAGAGCGAAAAGAAAGTTTATCTCTTGCTTAACAAACCAAAAGGATATATAACTACTTCTGACGACCCTTTTGCAAGAAAAACTGTTATGGATTTGATAGGCGATGCTTGCTCAGAAAGAGTATATCCTGTAGGTCGTTTGGATAGAAATACCACCGGATTGTTGTTATTTACCAATGACGGCGATTTGACCAAAAAACTTACTCACCCTTCTTATGGCGCACAAAAGGTGTATAACGTAGAATTAGACAATTCCATTAGCAAAGCCGATATGTATGCTTTATTGAAGGGAGTAGAATTAGAGGATGGTTTTGAAAAAGTGGATGCCATAAACTATACCAACAACGAGCCAATAGATAAAAGAAAAGTAGGCGTTAGCATACATTCGGGCAAAAACAGAATTATCAGACGTTTGTTTGAGTCCTTGGGCTACGAGGTGGTAAAGTTGGACAGAGTTTATTTTGCAGGTTTAACAAAGAAAAACCTACTAAGAGGACACTATCGTTTTCTTACCGAGAAAGAAGTGGCTTTCTTAAAAATGAATAAACAATAATTTTTTTACTTTTATATCTCATTTAAAGGCAAATCCACTATGGATTTGTCTTTTTTTATTATGGTATTTACAATAAAAACAGTGGTTTTAAAGTTTATAATAGTATGATAAAACGAATGTTTGTGTTCATAATGTTTTGTTCCATAGTGGGAATAAAGGCAAATGCTCAGTCTTCACCTCCAAATATGCCTGAGTATGATGAACAGGTTTTGCATTTTGGAGTCACCCTTGGTTATAATTCTCTGTACTCAAATATGGTAAAAAAAGCCGACCTTCCTTTGTATGATACTATTATGGGATTTTCCTCCCACAGTGAGCCAGGCTTAGCCATAGGAGTATCTGCTGACCTTAGGTTGCTTTCTTTTCTTCATCTTAGATTTATTCCTACTCTTGTGCTTAGCGAAAGAACCTTTGTCTATAATGTTTTGAAAAACGACAATTATACAGAAAGGAGAAATTCCTTAGAGGTTATTTATTTGGAGGCTCCTTTGGAATTAAAGATACAGAGCAAACGCTATCATAATTTTAGACCCTATCTTCTTGCAGGAGGCAAATTTGTCTATGATATGGGTTCCATCAAAAGAAAAAAACTCAAACCCGAAGAATACCTTATGAAATTAGAGAACAAAGAATTGTTTTATACCTTAGGGGTTGGATTTGATTTTTATTTGCCAATGTGTAAAATAGGCATAGAGTTGAAATCTTCTTTTGGACTAACAGATATACTTGACCACAATTTTAACAATGCTTACACCGATTGTTTGGATAAAATAAAGTCGCAAATCTTTTATATAAATATAACATTTGAATAGTTATGAGAAAGATTATACAAATTAAATTATCGCCAGAGGAATACAACAACAAAGAATTATTGAAAAAAGAAATTGCTAAAACAAGTGGTATTGATTCTCGTTATCTCTCTTTTATGATAACGAAAGAAAGTTTGGATTGCAGAAAAATGCCCGAATATAATCTTTCCATAGTTTGCTCAAATAATAACGACCTTCCTTTGATTAAGCCTTTGCCTTTTTTGGATGTTAGAAATTCTTCTGAGGTGTTGGTTATAGGAGCAGGACCTTGTGGACTTGCGGCTGCCCTAAGGCTGATACAAAAAGGGCTGAAACCCATAATAATAGAAAGAGGAAAGCCCGTAGAGGAGAGAAAAAAAGATATAGCAAATATTTGTCGCAACAAAGATATAAACGAAGATAGTAACTTTTGTTTTGGTGAGGGAGGTGCTGGCACTTTTTCGGACGGCAAACTCTATACTCGCTCCACAAAAAAAGGAAATATAGAAGAAATTCTCTCGCTCTTGGTACATTTTGGAGCAGATGAAAAGATAGTTTATCAATCTCATGCACACATAGGCACGGATAAATTGGCTCTTATTCTAAAAAATATTCGTAAAACAATAGAAAAATGTGGAGGAGAATATATTTTTGACACAAAGGTTGTGGATTTTATTCTTAATGGTAATAGTGTTGTTGGGGTGAAAACTTCTGAGGGCGAAGAAATCTATGCAGATAAAACCATACTTGCCACAGGTCATTCTGCAAGAGATATCTATCAACTTTTCTATGATAATAATTGGGATATACAAGCCAAGCCTTTTGCTGTGGGAGTAAGGGTGGAACACCCTCAAATGCTTATAAATCAAATACAATATCATTCTCAAAAGCCTTCTTTACTTTTGCCACCTGCCAACTATAGTTTGACCTTTAACACCAAAGACAGAGGAGTATTTTCTTTTTGTATGTGTCCGGGAGGAATAATTGTGCCGTCTATGGACAGAGAGGGAATTATGTCTGTCAATGGTATGAGCAACTCTTTGCGTAGTGGAGAAAAAGGCAACGCCGCTGTGGTGGTGAGTGTAACGGAGGAGGATGCTGAAAAATACTCACACTTTGGAGCCCTATCGCTTATGAAACTACAAGAAGATTGGGAAAAACTGCTATATATAAACAAACAAATCGCTCCGGCTCAAAGAATAACCGACTTTATGGAAAAAAGAACCTCCTCTACCCTATGCTCTTGCTCTTATATGCCGGGGGTAACGAGCGTAAATCTAAGAGAGAAACTACCGGAGTTTATATCCGAAAATTTGGCTTTGGGCTTTGAAAACTTTAATAGAAAAATGCGTGGCTACATAACAGAAGAGGCTTTGCTTGTAGGTTTAGAAAGTAGAACTTCCTCTCCCGTTAGAATACCAAGACAAAACGACTTGCAACACACTCAACTCAAAAACCTTTATCCTTGTGGAGAAGGAGCAGGCTATGCAGGAGGAATAACCTCTTCTGCCTTAGACGGCATTAACACAGCCAATAAAATAGCAGAAAAATTAGGAGTATAGAGGGTAGAATAGGAAGAAATAAGTTATAATAAGTTAGCATAGGTTGGAGGCTTTGCCTCCTTATAGGTTGTTATAGGTTAGTATAGGTTGAGATGGATTATTATAGGTTGGAGGCAGAGTCTCCTAATAGGTTAGCATAAGTTATTATAGGAGGGCAAAGCCATTACTTTTTGTTATACGTTTATGCGTCCTATAGGAGCCGTAGGCTCCAACCTATACTAACTTATCATAAC
>JAUNWC010000125.1 GCA_030540495.1 Bacteroidota bacterium | reverse complement strand
ACCTATGCCAACCTATCTTAACCTATAAAACAGCCTGTGGCTGTAACTTATGCTAACCTATCCTAACCTATAATAACTTATAACCACGCTTATGCGTCCTATAAAACAGGCTGTGCCTGTGCCTGTGCCTGTTAGAATTTATAACTTAGGGTAATGTAGTTTGGACTACCATAGTTATGGTATTCGCTACGAGCATAGGCTATGGTATAGTTTTTGTAAAACACTTGGAAACCATAGGACAGTCCAGTCAAAGAGAAAGCATCTGTTACTGCCATTTCTTTTCTTTGTCTGTAAGAATAACCCAAAGAAAGATTCAAATATTTGCTCGGAAGTATGTCTATGGCAAATCTTAAATGCCTAAAACCCTTGTCCATAAAGGCAGAAAAAGAACTTTCCGTTGTTTCGCTTCCGTCCAACTCTTTGCTTGTGCGAGGGTTCAAAGCATCGTCCCCTCTTATATCCCACTGAGTAAGATTGTCAGCCACTATGTATAAAACTATAGGAGCGTGCTTAAACTTCTTAGAAACTCCTATTTGCAAGTCCAAAGGCAAAGTATCTCTCTGATTTGCAAAAGATTGTACTTGCCTGCCTATGTTTTTTAATACTGCTCCTATTTGCCAACTTTTTGAGGGTGAAGACCACATTGCAGAAACATCCACTGCCAAAGTGGTAGAGGAATAGGACTCGTATTTGGAGAACATTGGCTTGAAGTTAATACCCAAATAAATATTGTTTTCTATTTGCTTGCCCCAAGCAATGTTAAACATATAGTCGTGGGCAGAAAAAGTTCCCATTACATCGCCGTTTTCTTCGGTCAAAAGAAATTCTCCATAGTTAATGTATTGTAAAGCAAAACCAAAGTTGCCAAATTTTTCAAAAGTGCGAGTATAATGTATTGCACCTTGATATGAGCCGGCAAAAATATCTGTGTAAGTTAGGGAAATTCTGTTGTTTAGCGTTGGGTTAAGGGTTGCGGGATTGGCTATGGAGGTGGGAGCGTCTTCTATAAAACGAGGCACAAAGTTTAAGCCCTTCGCCGTCATGGGAGCAGAGTTATAAAGGTTAAGTATAGCAAACCCCTCCTGCCCTGCCTTAGATTGAGCAAAGGCAAATTTGTTACAAAAAACAAGTATGGTTATAATAAACAGTATCTTAATACCCTTAAACATCTTTTTCTTTTTTAGTTTTGCATATATAATAACTTAAAAACTTTGTTTTTATTATTCTACTCTCCTTGTTTTTCTTCTTATCTTATTATGTTGTATGTTGTGGTTTTTGTGTTATTTTTTTTGTCCTTGACTACTATTTTAAGAGTATTGGAGCCTTTTTTTAATTTTTCGTCTATGGTATAGGTAAGTTTTGCTCTTTTGCCATCGTATTCCATAAGTACCCATTCTCCATTAAGATAAGCATTATATGAGGCTACACCGCTTAAATTGTCGCTAATCTTTACTTGTAAAGTCTTTTGATTCTTTGACAATTGTTTTTTGTCTTTGAAATTCAATGCTTTTATTTGTGGAGTGGTAGTATCTATCCAAACGGCAAAAACTCCAAAATCTCCTACTTTTGTTTCCACAAAACCATTTTTTAGACCTCCTCCAAGTGAAGAAATTTTGCCTTTATTATTTATTTTTACCACGAGATATTTGTCTTTCAATTTGTTATCAATCTTATATGGCTTTATTCTTATAGTAAATTTCTTCTTTACTGGCTCAAAAATATTGTGCAAAGTATGTACGTTGGAATATGTTCCCTTGCGTTCATAATGTTCCAAATCAATACTTTGATACAAACAATCTTTTGTAAAAACAAAACTACTACTATCCGATGCCCTATAAACAGAATTTTCCAAACACTTTATTCGCTTTACTTTAGGTTTTAGTGTTTGATTTTTTAAGGCAGAGTCGTTTTGAGAGCCTATAAGATAGAAATAGAAAGAGGTTGTATTGTTTTTTATATCAGAGAGTTTCCATTCTATTTTATAAACCGAATCTTTTTTTACTTCTATTATTCCGTTGTTAGAATAGGAATTGTATGGCAGTTTGCCATTTTCCAATAGTTGTGAGGAAAGATAACGTTTGCCTGTTTTTATATACAGAGGATAGTTTATTACCGCATCCACAAAGCCATAGTTTGCAAAAGAAAATTCGTTGATTTTATGAGAAAAAATCTTTTTTTCGTTGGCATATAGTTCATAATTAAGGACTCCATTTTTCATAGAAGAGTTCAAAGACGGGTCAAAAGCAAGTATGGAAAAGAATACTTTACCCAAGCACGAAAGAGTATCTCCCAAACGAAAAGAAGTGTTTTTTAGAAGGTTTATTATTTTGTCGTTAGAAGAGTTTTCCACACTCGCTCCTCTTAGTGGAGTTATTGCAATAGCCTCTATATATGGAGCGACGGTATCTTGTATGTCCAAAAATAATAAAGGATTTATAGGGTTTTCTGTGGTGGTTTTTCTTATCTCAAAATGCAAATGAGGTCCTGCCACTGCTCCACTCTCCCCCGTAATGGCAATGGTATCTTGTTGTTTTACATATATTTTTGGTTTCTGAAAAGTATAGTCAAATTCATAAACTTGATTTTTGTACTGATATTCTTTTACAAATTTCTCTATCTCTCCGCAATATCTTTCCAAATGCATATATACAGTGGTGTAACCATTGGGATGGGTAATATATAAATTTTTGCCTCCTCCATAGGCTTGTACTTTTATGCGAGAAACATAGCCTTCTTTTGGAGCATAAACATAGTATCCTGTTTTGCCAAAAGTTCTTATATCCAAACCAGAATGAAAATGTGAGCCCCTAAGTTCGGCAAAACTTCCTGTGGAATACAAAGGAATGGATAAAGGAGAGGTAAAAGTGTTTTTGTTATCTGTTTGAGAATAAACATTGTTAGATACAATAAAAAGTAGAGAGAAAAGAATAAGTATAAGTCTATAAACCATTTTGTTGAACATATAAAGAAACTTGTATTAAATTTTAGCAAAGATAGTAGAAAAAATTTTGTATCTTTGCAAAAATTGAATATTTCTAATAATTTATTAAAAAACTTATGAAAAAAGTATTGTTGCTTATATGTTTTGTTGCTTGTTGTGTGTGGGCTAAGGCACAAATAAACATAGTACCACAACCAGCGGAGATAATAGAAAAAAAAGGTAGTTTCTCTTTCAAACTGCCTAATATTAGAATTTTTGTTTCAGAGGGAGACTCTCTCCTTATGAACGAGGCTGAGTATTTGAGAGAATTGTTTTATACCTATTGCGATACTTACGAACACGGAATATATACGGCAAAAAAGAATTCAGCCGCCAATCTTGATAACAGCATAATTCTCTCTTTATCTAATAACAACAAATTGGGACAAGAGGGATATGTTTTGGATATATCTGAGAGAAGAATACTTATTTCTGCCAATACTCCTACTGGAGTTTTTTATGGAATAGAAACTCTATTGCAAATGTTAGGCACAGATTTTCAGACTGCTAAAATTATATATACTTCTTTTAGTCACACTTTGCCTTGTGTAAAGATTACGGATTATCCACGTTTTGCTTATAGGGGAAAACACTTAGACTGCTCGCGTCATTTCTTTTCTGTGGATTATATAAAAAGATATCTTAATTTGCTTGCTTTTCACAAAATCAATACTTTTCATTGGCATTTGACCGATGACCAAGGTTGGAGAATAGAAATAAAAAAATATCCTTTGCTTACACAAAAAGGAAGTATAAGAAAAGAAACTCTTATTGGGCATTATAGCGACAAAGATGAAATGGAACACGAATTTGATGGCAAGGAATATGGAGGCTATTATACTCAAGAGGAGATAAAAGAAATAGTTGCTTATGCAAAACAAAGGCATATAAACATTATACCCGAGATAGAAATACCTGGTCATGCTTCTGCTGCAATGAGTGCTTATCCAGAGTTTTCTTGTAGAGGAGAGCAAGAAGAGGTAATTTGTACTTGGGGAGTTTTTGAAAACGTTATGTGTAGCAAAGAGGCTACTTTTCGTTTTATAGAAGATATTTTGGACGAGGTTTGTGCTTTGTTTCCTTCTGAATATGTGCATATAGGAGGAGATGAATGTCCTACAACTCGTTGGGCTGAGTGTGCAACTTGCAAAGCAAATATGCAACGCTTAGGTTTGAGTTTGGATAAATTTCAAAGTTATTTTACTCATAGAGTGGAAGAATACCTGAAGACCAAAGGCAGAAAAATCATAGGTTGGGACGAAATACTTGACAAAGGAGTAGATAAAGACCCTATTATAATGTCTTGGCAGGGAGAACAAGGTGGAATAAACGCTGCAAAACAAGGCAATTATGCTATTATGGTTCCTTCGGCTTATTTATATTTTAATTTTTATCAAGGAGTTGCTGCCACAGAGCCTTTGAGTTTTGGAGGTTTTACTCCTTTGAAAAAAGTATATACCTACGAGCCAATTGCTTCTATTTTGCAAACAAGCAAAGCAAAAAAATATATAATGGGTATGCAGGCTTGTACTTGGACAGAATACATACAAGACTCTTTGCTTTTGGAATACAATGATTTCCCTCGCTTGGCTGCTATGAGCGAAAGAGCTTGGAGCAAAGATGATGTTAGAGACTATGATTCTTTTGTTCAGAGGTTGAATACCTTACTTAATGCTTATGATATGATGAAAGTTAATTACTCAAAATCTCATTTTGCAGTCAATCTTGTTAGCGAAAGAAAAAAGAATAAGATACTTCTAACGCTTTCCTCTCCTTTGCCAAAAGGTACTATCTATTATACACTTGACGGCAGTGAGCCTACCACAAAATCAAAGGTATATAACAAGCCTATATCTTTGGACAAAAACACGATTTTAAAAACCTTTGCTTACAGAGATGAACGTCATTTTTCTCCTATTCTTACGGCAGAGTATCATATAAACAAAGCCACAGGCAAAAAATATGATATGAAGGAAGTTAATCCTCAATATAGCGGAGGTACTGCATACGCCCTAACCGATGGACTAAAAGGAAACAAAAAAAGTTTTGACCGTTGGGTAGGTACTTTGGGCAAGGACTATGAGGTAGTTTTGGATTTGGAAGGAAAAGAAAAAATCAATTCTGTATCTATAAACTTTCTTAACGAAGAGGGCTCTTGGATATTTTTGCCAACAAGTGTGGAAATATTAGTATCCAATGACAAAAAAGACTGGTTAAGCATAGGAGAAATAACTCAAAAGGAATTAGAAGATAATCCTAAGGTGGTTAATTATCAAACAAATAACACCTCCTTAAAAACCAAAGACAAAAAATATCGTTACGTAAGAATATTTGCCAAAAGCATAGGCAATTGCCCTGAGAATCATCCTGGCAAAGGCTATCCTGCTCATACTTTTGCTGATGAAATAGAAATAAATTAAAAAAAAACGTTTGATTTTAATAAAATATTTGTGTTTAAATTATATAATAAAAGCCTAAAAAAAAAAAAATA
>JAUNWC010000124.1:2212-5508 GCA_030540495.1 Bacteroidota bacterium | reverse complement strand
CTCCATTTGATTCTGCAACTATATATCCTTCCAAACCTTGCAAAACCACAAGTTTATCTTTAGGTACATTGATTATGCAATTTTTTGTATCATAGGTCATAACATTTTTGCCTATAATACTGTTTTGATTTTCATCCTTTTCTCTTACATTGTAGAGCGCTTGCCAAGTACCCACATCGCTCCAACCAAAATCTGAAGGAATAACATAAACATTTCCTGCCTTTTCCATAACTCCATAATCTATGGAAATAGAAGGACAAGAAGTGTAAGCCTCGTTGATAAAAGAATCCTCTTTTTCTGTATTGTAGTTATCTTTGCCTTCCAAAAAAATATTATAAACCTCTGGCAAGTGAGTATTAAGAGCCTTGTTTATAGACTGCAATGACCAAACAAAAATACCTGCATTCCAAAGAAAATCTCCACTTTCAATAAACTTTTCTGCCATAGCCAAATCAGGCTTTTCGGTAAAGAGTCTTACTTTTTTTATATCCTTATCCTTTGGCATAAAATCGTTGTTATCGTATTGTATGTAGCCGTAACCCGTATTTGGATAACTTGGTTTTATTCCTAAGGTTACCAAAACATCATTTTCCTTTGTAATATTTAGAGCCTTATGTACTGTATTGATAAATTCCTCTTCGTTAAGAATCAAATGGTCGGAGGCTGCCACTATAATATTTGCATTTTCGTTTATGGTGCCTATTTTAAAGTTTGCATAGGTTATACAAGGTGCTGTGTTTCTTCTTGTTGGCTCGGTGATTATACATTTGTCACTTATACCTTCAAGTTGTTCTTTTACCAATTCCTTATATTGAGAACTTGTTACTATGTATATGTTTTCTTGTGGACATATTTTTTTCATTCTTCTGTAAGTCATCTGAATAAGACTTTCACCCACTCCCAAAACGTCCAAAAATTGTTTAGGTTTGCTCATACGACTCATTGGCCAAAAT
This sequence comes from Bacteroidota bacterium, assembly GCA_030540495.1. Taxonomy (GTDB): domain Bacteria; phylum Bacteroidota; class Bacteroidia; order Bacteroidales; family P3; genus Scybalousia_A. Next base: position 4,555 of record JAUNWC010000124.1, on the reverse strand, counting down.
CTACTGCCAATTCCTCCTGCCATAATGACGCAATAATTATTCTTTTCCATCTCCTTTTTTTTCTCTTTACATTGTTTTGAACTACAAAGATAATATATTTTTGTTTATTTATTAGTTTTATATTGTTTCAATTCTCCACAATAAAATATATAAAATTATTTTTTACTCCATTGTAACTCTTGCTAACCTTTCTCTGTTATAGGCTACTTTTCTTGTATTTTTTGTATTTTTTTATGTTTTTATCAAAATCTTTATTATCTTTGCAAAAAATACATAACCGTAATGATACAAGAGATATTACAAGAGAGCATTTCAAAGTCAATAAACGATTTATATAACTTAAATGTTTTGCCGCAGGAGGTGGTTTTACAACCAACCAAAAAAGAGTTTGAAGGAGATTATACTCTTGTGGTTTTTCCATACGTAAAGATAGTAAAAAAAACTCCCGAAATCTTAGCCAAAGAAATAGGCGAAAAGGTAAAAGCAAGTTCGGATATAGTTACTGATTATAATGTTATAAAGGGTTTTCTAAATTTTTCTACCAACAAATCTTATTGGAATACTTTTCTTAACAAAAACAAAAACAACGAAACCTTCGGTTACCATACTCAAAAAGAAAAAAATACCATTGTTGTAGAATTTTCTTCTCCAAACACAAACAAGCCTTTGCATTTGGGACATATTCGCAACAATCTTTTAGGCTGGTCTATTTCTCAAATTCTAAAAGCCAATGGTTATGATGTAAAGAAAGTCAATCTTGTTAACGACAGAGGAGTGCATATTTGCAAAAGTATGGTTGCGTGGTTGAAGTTTGCCAACAAAGAAACTCCTCAAAGTAGCGGAATGAAAGGCGACCATTTGGTAGGCAAGTATTATGTGGTTTTTGACAAAGAATACAAAAAAGAAATCAACGAACTTATCTCTCAAGGATTATCAGAGCAAGAGGCAAAAAAACAGGCACCTATTATGCAAGAGGCACAAAATATGCTTGTAAAATGGGAAGAAAAAGACAAAGAAACAAGAGAACTTTGGCAAAAAATGAACTCTTGGGTTTATGATGGTTTTGAGGCTACTTATAAGCGTTTGGGAATAGATTTTGACAAAATATATTACGAGAGCGATACTTATCTTTTGGGTAAAGACCTTGTAAAAGAGGGGTTAGAGAAAGGAGTTTTTTATAAAAAAGAAGATGGCTCAGTTTGGATAAATTTGACAGAAGAAGGACTTGACGAAAAACTTCTTTTAAGAAAAGATGGTACAAGTGTTTATATGACTCAGGATATAGGCACGGCTTGTTTGAGACACAAGGATTTTGATTCCAATAGACTTATTTATGTTGTTGGCAACGAGCAAATTTATCATTTCCAAGTCCTAAAAATAGTTATGCAACGTTTAGGCTTTGATTGGGCAAAAGATATCTATCATTTGTCTTACGGTATGGTAGAATTGCCAAACGGCAAAATGAAGTCAAGAGAGGGAACTGTGGTGGATGCTGACGAGTTAATGCAAGAAATGTTTGACGAGGCAAAGCAACAAACACTTGAAAAAGGCAAACAGCATGACCTAAGCCCCGAACAAGCAGAGGAATTATATAATACTCTTTCCTTAGGAGCATTAAAATATTTTATCCTAAAAGTAGACCCAAGCAAAACCATGCTCTTTAATCCACAAGAGAGTATAGACTTTAATGGTAATACAGGACCTTTTATTCAATATACTTTTGCTCGCATTCAGTCTATAATACGTAGGGCTAAGGAAGAGAAAAATATTGATATAGCAAAGATTGATATAAATCAAGATATACAATTGACAGACAAAGAAATAGAGGTTTTGAAAACGCTTTCTTCTTTTCCTAATGTAACAAAGGAAGCGGCTAAGAATTATTCTCCTTCTTTGATAGCAAACTTTGTTTATACTTTGGCAAAAAATTTCAATACTTTCTACCAAGATTGCAATATTCTTAGAGAAGAAAATCAAGATATTATGCAAGAAAGAATTTGTTTGGCGTTCTTTACCGGAGAGGTGATAAAAAGAGCAATGAATTTGTTGGGAATAGACGTACCTCAAAGGATGTAAAAAACAAGAAAAACATTTGAAAAATATGGCAGATTATTTTGAACAAATAGAAGAAAATGCTTGCCTTGTGGATGTAGAAGAAGGTGGCAATGAGTTGATAGTTTATAACGATGATATCCATACTTTTGACTATGTAATAAACTGTTTGATATTCATTTGCAAACTCTCCAAAGAGCAAGCCGTTTCTTGTACAAATATTATTCATTACAAAGGGCTTTGTGTAGTAAAACATGGCTCTTATGATGTTTTGCGACCTATGTGTATAGC
>JAUNWC010000124.1:0-2202 GCA_030540495.1 Bacteroidota bacterium | reverse complement strand
CGCTAGTTTGAAAACTGCTAATACCAATCTAGAAAAACAATTAAAAGCAGAGGTAAGATAACTTATAACAAAAAATAAAATATCATGGATTTACTTTTTATATTACTGTTGCTTGTTTGCGGAATGGCTCTAATAGTTTTGGAACTTGTGGCTATTCCAGGCACAACCATAGCAGGTTTGGGAGGAGTTGCCCTTTCTATTTGGGGTATTTTTAAGGTATTTGCAGAATATGGCACAGGATGGGGAAGTGCTGTTATTGTCTTTGATGTCATAGTTTGTTTGATACTCCTTATTTGGTCGTTGAAAACAAAGACCTGGAAACGTTTTGCCCAAAAAGAAGAAATTTCCTCCAAAGTCAATGAAATAAAAACCAAAATAAACGTAGGAGATAAGGGAAAAACCATTACTCGTTTGGCTCCTATGGGAACGGCTCTTATCAATGGAGAAAGAATGGAAGTTTATACCTCTACCTCTTTCCTTGACCCAAATACCGATATAGTGGTGGAGGAGGTGAGTGGTAATAAAGTAAGAGTTAAACAAATAACGGAAAATAACTCTTAAACAAAGTTTTAAAATAATTATTAACAAATAAAAAAAATAAAAATTATGTCCTATACAATTATTGCAATTATCGTGGTATTAGCCTTTGTGCTTTTATCCGTATTTATGTACTTGATACCAGTAAATTTATGGTTTCAATGCGTGTTAAATGGAGTAAAGATTTCTTTGCTACAATTGATGTTTATGCGCTGGAGAAAAGTTCCACCTGCTGTTATAGTCAATGCTATGATTAACAGCAAGAAAGCCGGATTAGACCTTAGTAGCGATTTGCTTGAGGCTCACTATTTAGCAGGAGGTCATGTTCAAAGAGTGGTAAATGCTCTTATTTCTGCCGACAAAGCCAATATTGATTTGGATTTCAAAGCGGCTACTGCCATAGACCTTGCGGGTAGAGATGTTTTTGAGGCGGTGCAAATGAGTGTAAATCCTAAGGTTATAGACACTCCTTCTGTTGCTGCAGTGGCAAGAAATGGTATTCAATTGATAGTCAAGGCTCGTGTAACAGTAAGGGCAAATATCAATCAACTTGTAGGTGGAGCAGGAGAGGAGACTATTTTGGCTCGTGTAGGAGAGGGTATAGTTACCTCCATAGGTAGTTCTGAGTCTCATGCATACGTTTTGGAAAATCCTGATTCCATATCTAAGGTTGTGCTTGCTAAGGGGTTGGATACGGGTACGGCTTTTGAAATTCTTTCCATAGATATTGCCGATATAGACGTGGGCAAGAATATTGGAGCAGAGTTGCAGATGGACCAAGCCAACGCCGATAAGAACATTGCTCAAGCAAAGGCAGAGGAAAGAAGAAGTATGGCCATTGCAGCGGAGCAAGAAATGAAAGCGGAGGCTCAAAAAATGCGTGCTAAGGTTATTGAAGCTGAGGCAGAGGTTCCTTTGGCTATGGCTGAGGCATTCCGCAAAGGCAACCTTGGAATAATGGACTACTACAAAATGAAAAATATACAAGCCGATACAGAAATGCGAGATGCCATAAGCAAAGACGCTCGTATATAACCGTATAGGTTAGGATAAGTTGAGATGGGTTATTGTAGGCTATGATAAGTTGAGACAAGACGCATAAGCGTACTATAGAAAATTTCTGTTTAATGGCTTTGACCTCCTATTATAACCCATCTTAACTTATGCTAACTTATGTGGAAAACGAGGATAGAACTCGCGACTTCAACCTTCTTCTATTATATACCACATCTTAACTTATTCTAACTTTCCCAACTTATAAAAAAGAGGCTTTTACCTCCAACCTATGCTAACCTATAAAACAGCCTATGGCTGTAACCTATCATAACCTACTAAAACCTCTGTAACAACTTATGCAAACCTATAACAACTTATGCTAACTTATTTTATTATAATTTATCAGACTATATTAGAAGAAAATTTTGTATATTTGCAAATGTGTTTTATTTTGTTAGTTTACATAATTTGTATTATAAGGAAAAAATAGTATTGTGAATTTTGCTATGATTTTATAGTTTTTTTATAGGTTCATGTGGGTTAATTATATATAATAAGTTATAGTAGGTTATAATAAGTTAGCATAAGTTCTTATAAGTTGTTGTAAATAATGATAAATAGTGATAAATAATAATAATTTGTTATTCGCACATTACAAAAATATCTTTT
>JAUNWC010000123.1 GCA_030540495.1 Bacteroidota bacterium | reverse complement strand
GGTATTAGTAAAATTTTATTTTGTTCTTTTGTTGAGAAATAATAACGTTAGAGAAAGGAAAAGAATTTTTTATTATTTCTTGGAATCGTTGCAAAACAAACTGTTCGCTTTCAAAATGACCTATATCAGCAAGCAAAATTCTTTCTTCTGTACTTAGAAAATCATGGTATTTGATATCCGAAGTAAGATAGCAATCGCAACTATTGTTTATAGCCTCTTGTAAAAAACTTGCTCCCGCTCCACCACAAATACCTATTGTTTTTATTTCTTGGTTAATGTTTCCTATATATTTGATATAAGGCAAATTAAGTTTCTTTTTTATAAGGTCAAAAAACATCTTTCCCGTCATAGCCTCCAATAACTCTCCTATTGCTCCAGAACCTATATAGTTTTCATCTTGCAAAGAGATATTTTGCAAAGGTCTCAAATTATTAAGTCTTAATACATTGGCAAGCATATAATTAACTCCGGTAGAACAAGAATCCATATTCGTATGACTTGCATAAATGGAAATATCGTTATTAAAAGACAAGGAAAGTATATCGGTGGTATATGAGTTATAGATTAGTTTCTTCAAACCTCTAAAAATAAAAGGATGGTGAGAAATAATCATATTGCAATTATTGTCTATAGCCTCCTGCACAGTGGAAGGAAAAACATCCAAACAAATCAATATACCCTTTATTTCATTGTTAGGGTTACCTATAATCAAGCCAGCGTTATCGTAATCCTCCTGCCAAGACAAAGGTGCAATGCTTTCCAATATTTTTATGATATCTTCTACCTTTATTAACATAAATTTAATACTCGGCAAAAATTTTTAAACCATCGTAAGCCAAATGCACATTGGATGGCAGTTTTTTCTCAACACTTTCATATTTTCCTATCTCGTGGCTAATATGGGTAAAATAGGCTTCTTGTGGTTGTATTCGCTCTATTAAAGACAAAGCCTCCTTAACAGAAAAGTGTGCAAAATGCTCTCGTTCTCTCAAAGCATTGACTACCAAAGTTTTTACTCCATAGAGTTTTTTCTCTTGTGAAGGAGGTATAGTTTTTGCATCAGTTATATAAGCCAAAGAACCTATTCTATAGGCCAAAATAGGCAATTTCGCATGCATAACTTTTATAGGAACAATATCCAACTCCTTTATTCTAAAACTCTTATCTGTAAAAGCATCTACCTCATGCAGATTGAACTCTGGAATACCAGGATAATAAGAATTTTCAAAAACATAGTAATACATTTTTCTCATACCCACCAATGCCTCCTTATTAGCATATATATCCATAGGACGCTGTTGTAAATAATTGAATGCTCTAACATCGTCCAAGCCTGCAGTGTGGTCTCTGTGTTCATGTGTTATCAACACAGCGTCCAAGTATTCTATATGCTCGCATAACATCTGATAACGAAAGTCTGGTCCTGCATCTATGCTTATCCTTGTGCCTTTATCAGATTCTATCAAAGCAGAGGTTCTCAGTCTATTATCCCTCTTGTCCTTAGACAAACAAACCTCACAATGGCAACCTATAATAGGCACGCCAAGTGAAGTTCCTGTTCCTAAAAATGTTAGTGTTAGATAGCCCATTTTACCAAAACTGCTCCCCAAGTAAAACCTGCTCCAAAGGCAGTCAATATTAGGTTATCTCCCTTTTTGAACCTATGTTGATTTTCATACATAAGCATAGGAATGGTTGCAGAAGTGGTATTGCCCATGCGGTCTATATTTATAAGTACCTGTTCTGGTTTTAACTCTAACCTGTCGCCGGTGGCTTTTATTATTCTAAGGTTGGCTTGATGAGGCAAAAGAAAATCTATGTCAGATTTTTGCATATTGTTTCTTTGCAAAAGTTCTTCTGTTACTTCTGCCATTTTTACTACAGCCCATTTGAATACCGCTTGTCCTTCTTGATAAATAAAATGCTGACGATTCATTACCGTATCTATGGTTGCAGGTCTGCAAGAACCTCCTGCCACTTGATGCAAGTGTTTTACCCCTACTCCATCAGCACATAGTATGGAATCTATTACTCCTAATCCCTCGTCTTCAGAGGCTTCCAACAAAACTGCCGCTGCAGCATCGCCAAAAATAGGACAAGTCGCTCTGTCTTGATAATCTACTATGGAGGTCATCTTCTCTGCTCCTATAACTATGGCTTTCTTAACCATACCTGCCTCTATGTATTTGGCTGCTGTGGTTATACCATAAACAAAACCAGAGCATCCTGCATGCAAATCAAAACCAAAGCCTTTGCGTATATTACATTTATCGGCAATAATGTTTGCCGTTGCAGGAAACTGCATATCAGGAGTAACTGTACAACAAATTATCAACTCTATTTCATCAGGAGAAAGATTCCTTTTATCTAATATATTATCTACAACAATCTTTCCCATATCAGATGGTCCCAACTCACCTTTAAGTATATGACGAGTTTTTATACCTATACGCGACATTATCCACTCATCAGAAGTATCCACCATCTTAGATAACATTTGATTATCTATAACATCCTGTGGAACATATCCTTCTGTTGCGGTTATTATTGCTCTTATTTTTGACATAGTAAAAAAAACAAAGTTTTTAATTAGCGGACTGCAATACCGATTTTAAAGATTCTACTATCTTGGAATCGTAAATCTTTTTGGAATGTAGTACCATAGATTTTATGGCTTTATCGTTGGATATTCCATGTCCTACGATAACTACTCCGTTTGCTCCCAAAAGAGGCAAACCTCCATATATCTCATAGTTGAACCTTGATATAAAGTCGTCTATCAAGCCTCGTTTTGCTATGGTTCTTGCAAACGATTCTATATTTTTCATCAAAAGATTTCCTACAAAACCATCGCAAACCACAACATCCACATTGCTTTTGAATATCTCCGAAGGTTCAGCATTGCCTACAAAGTTATAGCCTCCGTCTTTCATTAATTGGTAAGCGGCTTTGCTTTGCAAATTACCCTTACCTTCTTCTTCTCCTATATTAAGCAGTCCTACCCTTGGAGAAACTATTCCCAAAGCCTTTTCTGCATAATAACTTCCCAAAAGACCAAATTGATACAATACCTCTGGCTTTGTATCCGTATCTACTCCTACGTCCAACAAAACTGTAACACCTTCTTGGGCTTTTGGAATAAGTGCAGCAAGACAAGGTCGTAAAACATTTTCCATTAGACCAACGCTATACATCGTTCCTACAAGCATAGCACCCGAATTGCCGGCGGAAGCAAAGGTATCAACAAGTCCTTTCTTTAAATAGGCAAAACCTACCGATAAAGAAGAATTTGGCTTTTCCTTAAAAGCCTTTATGGGAGAATCATGCATATCTATGACTTCCGTACAATCAACAATTTCTAAACCCTGCATATCCACGTTCTGCTCCTCTATGATTTGTTCTATTTGTTTTTTTGCTCCAAACAGAACAATAACATCCTCTGCAGACAACTCTTGCTTGGCTTTTATTGCACCTTGTACTATAGCATTAGGGGCAAAATCTCCCCCCATAGCATCTAACCCTATTCTCATTTATGAGATTGTTTGAGTTACTCTATTTGGTATCCTTTTCTTTGGCAGGCTCCATTGCCAACTTGCCTCTATAATATCCGCAATCTGGACATACTCTGTGCGACTCAACAACTGCACCGCAATTTGAACAATTTGAAATCTGCACTCCTTCAACTTTGTCGTGTGTTCTTCTTTTTGCTGTTCTCGTTTGAGAAAATCTGTGTTTTGGATGTGGCATCTTATTCTACTTTTTTTTATTTTATTAACTCTTTTAACTTTGCCCAACGCGGGTCAAAGTCTTCTTTATTTTCCATACTCTCGGTTTCTTTTGCCAAAAGTATATCTATCATTTCTTTGTCACACTCTTCCTCTGTGCTATGCACAGGAGAAATCGGCAACTCTAATCTAAGTTCTTCATATATGTATGATAACAAATCTAACTCGTTCTGATTCTCCGGAATTATTATTTCATTGTCGTCTGGCTCAGCATACTCTTGACCAAATTTTACATATAATACCGTCTGCTTTCTTATAGGCATAACCAACTTAGACAAACAACGCGAGCAAATCAAGTCCATAGAGCCTTTGAAATCAAAGTAAAACTCTATCCATCTTTCTCGCCTTATTGCTTTTATATCCACTAAGCAAGTTATATCCTCTGCCTCTTGACAATCAAAATTTTCAAATAACTCCTTATTCACCCGTAGTTTATAAAAGTTCTCTCCTCTCTTCAAACTACTAATCCGAATAATATAATCTGTTCTTTCAAGCATATAATCATACTCAAATTTGAATTTGCAAAAATAAAACTTTTTTACAACTTGACAAAAGTTATTAGTATTTTTTTGCAAACTTTTATTTTTTTTGATAGATTAGCATAGGTTATTATAAGTTAGCACAGGTGACGCATAAACGTATTATAAAAAGTAACGGCTGTGCCCTGTAAGACAGACTGTACCTGTACACTTATGCATCTATTAAAACAGGCTGTGCATGTGACTGTAACTTATAAGTTAATTTTGTTTTTGTATTCCAAGAAGGTTTGATGATTTTTGTCTTTTTCGGAAAGTATAACATCTTGCAAAGGCAAATGCCAATCTATATCCAATATTTTATCGTTCCAAATAATAGCATCCTCGTGTTCTTTAGAATAAAAAGCATCGCACTTGTATTGAAAAATAACCTCCTTGCTCAAAACAGCAAAACCATGTGCAAATCCTTTTGGTATAAAGAATTGAAGGTGGTTATCTTCGTTTAGAATTATGGAATAGTGTTGTCCAAAGGTTTTAGAATCTTTTCTCAAATCCACTGCAACGTCTAAAACCTCGCCTTTTACCACCCTAACCAATTTACTTTGAGCATATTCTCCCGTTTGCAAATGCAAACCTCTAAGTACTCCATAGGAAGATTTGCTTTCGTTGTCCTGCACAAAACAAATATCTCCTACTTCTTTGCTAAAATCTCTTGCAGAATATGATTCAAAGAAATACCCTCTTTCATCTCTAAATATCTTAGGCTCAATTACTACAAGCCCTTCTATGTTTGTTTTTCTTATATTCATTGACCTGTGTTTTTGTGTTCGCAAAGTTAAGAATTTTCTTTTGGGAAAATTACTTTGTTTATATTTTCTATAATCTTTTCTTTATTAAATCGCGTTTGTTTTAATTGCTGAGAGTTAAGAAAAACCTGTTCTTGATTTTCTTTAGCAAAACTTACAATTTCCCTAAAACCTCTTGCAATATCGTCTATATCTGATGGTTGGCAACAAATACCTATATTATTCTCTTCTATTATTTTTTTGCATGCTCCCTCCAATATTCCTAAAATAGGCTTGCCCACCGAAAGATAGGACTGAAGTTTAAGCGGTTCTGTTTTCTCTATTTCCTTGTTATCTAACAAAGGAAGAACAAAAACATCGCTATGGTGCAACAAATCGTCTATCTGATTGTAGGCTATGCGTCTGTGAAGATTAACGTTTTGTATATTATTATTGTCTATATATTTTTTTACCACCTCATACATAGAACCATTGC
>JAUNWC010000122.1 GCA_030540495.1 Bacteroidota bacterium | reverse complement strand
TAGCTAAAACCGTAAATGCAATGATTGAAATTATCGGAATGTGTCTCATAAAAATCATCTATACAAATATTTAAATTCATTAATCACTTTCAGGTCTTGGTTCTTTGAAGTAATAAGTCTGCCATAGGAATCATATTCATAATAAGTAGTATTGCCATTTGGTTGTATCATCATGCTTACCTTATACCATTGATTATATAAGTAAGCCGTAACCTGTCCGTTTGACACTGCAGAATGAAGTGTTTTAAGCTCGGCATTTGTCAATGATGTTTTGCTGTTAATGGTGGCAACGATACTTGATGCATTAGAAACCTCATTATAGGTGGCGCCGACAATTTTCATTACTGGATATTGTCCTGAATATGACCATAAAAGTGTAACATGTACATTGTCTGCTGTTGTATATTCTCTTATATTGCCATAGTTATCATAGCTATTCACAGTCATATCATTTCTCCAGACGCCATCTGTAGAAACGGTTTGAAGGCCGCTTATTAATGGATTACCATTCCATAAAGCATAATTGTATTTTTCTCCATCAGACAAAACATATTGCCCCCAACCTGTATAGTTTTCTATAGATGTTACTTCAGCCAGGCAATGATAATCTACCAATTTTGAGGCTCCTGTTGATGCATTATCCATCGGGTATTTTATTACTTTACGTGACTTAAAATTCTGAGGGCCGTTATCAAATGATTTTGATGCTTCCTTATAGTTCGATTCATTATAAGTATAGGTCGTTATTTGGGGTGTTAACGCTTTCCTTTCTACAAAATTACGCTCAACAGTTTTTGAAAGGTAATTCCAAACATTTGCCTTCGAGTATATAGACAGGCGATGATGGATAGCCTCAATATTCATTGGAGCCATAAACAGTGAGGTAACTTTAGGGAAAAGTATTTGCTCATATTTTTTTGTGCTGTATGTATGTCTTACATCATAAATAGTATCATTAGTGGCTGAGAGTACTGTTTTTTGCAGAAGTTTTCCATTGAGACCATAATTTGAATAATAGAACATGTCAGAACCTACAGGTTCGTAAGGATTGTTTTCAAAGCATGATACTGTACTGCCGTTTGAATTACCATTCACGTCTATATCCTTTTTCACAACTTTAGAGTATCCTACTGTTGACATTCCCATTGACATAACTTCAGGGTTTGATGCTTGAGAGCCGATAAAGGCAAATGTAAGCTGTCGTTCACTTCCTGTTGTCGATGTTGAATAACTTAGTGTGATATTTTCCTTATCGACTGTCGGTACGAGAAGTTTTCCGTTACTATATTCATAAGTAACTCCGTTCAGAAAGACTCCATTGTTACCTTCATAGTTCTTTATGCTTTTTATTCTCAATCCTCCGCCTATGGAATTACCGCTGTTGTCCGCTATAGATGTGTCTATTCCACTTTCGCATGGAATCATTGCGCGTATTGATGCCGTTGAAGAATAGTCGCCTGAAATATATGGAAGACCGATGGAGATAATATATACGCCAGGCTGCAATTTCCGTGTAAAATGTTTAGACATTCCTGGTTCAGATGCCGATGTGGAAAATGATTCCGTATAATTGTTTCCATGCATGCATTTTATCATGGCGTTACATTTGTACTTATTAGGCTCTCGAATATATAAATTTACAATGAAATCCACATCTGTCGCTTCTTTCAGTTCGAAACTTTCAGCATTTGGTCTTGTAGTCTGAGCAGCAACGGCGTTTACGCCTATATTTTTGTGTGTTATGGGCTGGAAGGTTGCATTTGGATAATAATATGGAGCATTAAAATGATTAATTTCATATTCAAAATCAGAATATCCTCCTGTAGGATAGGTTATCCTTTTCAACATTCCACACTGAATATTGCTGATAGAGGCATAGCGGTTGGCATCTCCATATGTTTTCATTATTGTCAGCTTACTGCCAGAAGATGAGTATTTTGGTGAGGCACAGAAATTATCTCCATTATTTACACCATTATAATATCCCCAATAATCCTGTGACAGCGATGTCTTATAAGGCAAGGCTACCTGTTCATTGTATGAAAAACCATACTTTTTGTCATCTACAGTCAAACCGTTAAGTTTCAAACGTTTGGAGATATAATTACCAGTATATAGATCGGCTCTCTTTCCTTCATTCCTTGCTGATTCCTCAAAATAACCGTATTCAAACTTAATATCGTGAGTTTTTATATTCCCGTTTTTTGATGTTACAGTTATGCCGCTTATTGCCTTTCCGCTACTCATGTCTAACCTGTTAGTCAAAGTAAATGTTATTTTTTCCTGACAGGATTCTATTGTCAGTGGATATACTTGATTAACAGAAAGCATTGTTGACGGCGACACCAACATTGAATGTTTTCCCAACAGAGCGGAAAGTCCGGCGGGTTCTGCGCCGCCTGAGGAAACAAGTGTTCCAACTGACTGGTACAATGTATATGGGATAGCATGTCTTATTTGCTGATAGTTTATGGTAATTATATTCATTTTATTTATACCGTCGTCTATTCTGACCAGATAATAGCTGTCAAGTCTATCGTATTCGTCAAATGCACTAAAAGAGTATTTTATTCCATGATCATCAGTTATGACGAAAGACGACGGATATACTTGTCCTTGCACATATTCTATTTTGTATTTTTGTGCATCGTCATTCAATACAGTTACTAAATGCTTGGCTTTATCTATCGTAAACGCAATATTGTGACCACAGAAATTCGCCTGGAATACATCCGGTATGTGCATTCCGTTTTGAATATCGTTTATCACCTGTGACCTCTTATACAATTCAGCGCTGCCTGAATAATATTGTTGAGTATTTGACAGTCCCATTCCAATGTCCCATTTCACATGATAGCTCATAGGAATATAGTCGGTATGGTATCCTGTTGCTATCTTGTAGAGATAATTACCATAAATGGAATCTGTAACCAAAGGATGAGAAGAAAAGTCATCGGCTCCACATACAATATGACTGATGTGTCCGCCATAGCTAAGGTTCCATCCTAAGCCTACAAACGTAGCCTCTTGTGTTACCTTAATTCCCGAGGCATCATAATACAGATATAAAGGCATACCTATTCTTCCTGATTTGGCCTCGCATAATGGAATACGGATATCTGGAGTACCATTGTATTCATTCAATTCGTATGAGCCATACTTTCCAAGCGAAGCCGCCTCTGGTGTCTGCCTGTTAAAAGCTGGCAGTAATGACTCGTAAGTCAGAGGTGACTGTATCGGTGTCTGTGCAGATACAGTCACCATGGTTGTCGTGAGAAGTGCCACTTGCAATACTCTTACAAATTGATTAAATCTATTCGTAATTTCTATTTTGGACATAAGTGTCTGTAAAATGATTCTTTTTATACTCATAATGTTTTATTTAGTGACCGTTTGTTATTTTTTTATCTTGACCATTTCCTTTATTTTGATTTAATTTTATATAGAATCTACCAATATAATTCTGGAATGGAGTGGATATATATTCTCAATATTTGGGTCCGTTATAGGGGGAGTAAAACGTTTGTATGTTTTGGGGATTCCATATTCTTTTATCTCCGGGAAAAACATCAGCAAATATTCTTTGTCGAAATAATTATAATAACCGACTAAAGATTTTAACAAATAGATAATCTCATTGTTCGCATAAACTAATTCATTACTTGAATTTGCACCATATTTGTTTTTTGTAGTTTCAAAACTTACTGCTATTGTGTCATATACAGCGACTATGCGTGAATCTATACTACAAATATGTTTTACTGTATCAGCAACAACAGTTGGTTTAGACACATAGTCTTTAAGTTTCGCAAAGTCAGAATGGGCAATACTTATAGTATCGAATTTGACTAAGGGGGATTTTCTTCCAGCAATTGCTATTTCTCTCAACTCCGAACACGGTTTAGAAATATTCGTTTCAACAAAACCATGTAAATAATATACTATTATTGTATCAGGGACTTCAGAGGCACATCCCATAAGGAAAATGCAAAGAAATGCTTGTAAAATGATCTTCTTCATACTCATAGTATCTAAATTAATATACTTTTGTCGGATCTGACACATCATACGTCTTACCGTAATGATCATATCTAATATCCTCATTATTTGCTTTTGCTGTTTTCTTTTCACTTCCTGTTATTACTCTTCTTTCTTCTTTATTTTCATATTGTTCGTCATTTTGCTCTTGCCTTATTCTATGATTGTGAGGATTTGTCAAATGATCTATAGCATGATCAAATTCATGTTCCAATCGTGTAGCAGGAGACTGCTTACCGCCATTAGATGTTCTAAGTCCTTTTCTTGACTCCCAAAAAACATAAGCATTACCGTCATTGTAATATTCAGTTGTAAATTCTTTATTTATTTCTAATGTTGCGTCTCTTAATTCTATGTTATACTTGTTATTTGTCACTGCTTTTATCATATTTTCCCCTCCACCATTTCTTGCATTATAGAGATATGATTTTATAAAATCAAGAATAAATTGGTCCTTGGGTACTTTTAATGATTTCTGGCCATGAAAACCAGTGAAGACAAAAGACTTACGCTCTCCTTTTCTATTAGTATACCATATCACGACCTTTCTCCCATCAGGATCAATAGCATTCGCAGGGTTGTTTAAACAATACACATACGGATTTATATTATAATATTTCTCACATAGCGGATCCATTCTGTCCCACATAGGCAGTATAGGATTATATTGCCGTGCGCCATAGTCGTATGTGTCCAGTCCATGCATTCGGTCAAGCTCCTTGCCGTTGTATTTGTAAGGTTGAAGAGTCTGGTTTGTACTGATGTCAGCGATTATGCCTCCGAATGGATAGTAGTGAGTGATTTGCTCTTTTGTGCCATTCTCATTTACTATTGCACGAATGTTGCCCTGGTGATCGCAGTCGTAATAATGGAATACAGCAGAACTAAGATTTTCATTTGTGAACGAGCAATAACCGCCGTTGAACAGTAGCCTGTTAAGCTTACCGTTTGAGAAAATGAAGTTGCCAATATAGTCAGTTGAATCGGCTGACAGCGTAAGTGACGGGGTAAGCTCCTGCTTGCTTCCCACGGCAACATTGACATTAGGCACGGCCGTTTGGTGAACGGTACGGAGTTTCTCCCCCAATGCGCTATAGACATAACGTGTAACATTGCCGTTGGTGAACTGGATACGCCGGGGATTGTCATAGCCGTCGTACTCTATCAGGGCAATGCCGCGGTTTGAATCAGAAGTCAGCCTGCCGTTGGCATCGTAGGTATATTCTACGGAAGCCGAGGTGTCGTCCTTGAAATCAAAGGAGCCGTTATATGTAAGAGAGCCGGCAGCATCGGAGACACTGCTAAGCTGGTTGCCTTTGTAAACCATTGTCAAATTATCAATGAGACTAAATCTACCGTTGTTTTGCAGTCCCATCCTGACAAAACGCGTAATGGAACCGTTCTTGTTGTATGCAGGAACCATTTCATTATAACATCCAGTATTTGTTGACAGGGATGGGCCTTCACCATATATGGCATTCAGCATGCGGTTGGCGGTGTCGTATGTA
>JAUNWC010000121.1 GCA_030540495.1 Bacteroidota bacterium | reverse complement strand
AGGATTAAAATAACTTTTCTCTATAAAGAAAAATATTTCTTTTTTTTTACTATTCAGAATTAGATTTTTGTTTGTTTGATATGTGCTAAAAAATCACTTTTTTATCTTATAAATATTGGCAAAATAAAAAGTTTATAATAAAATTCTTCTTTTTGCTAAATGTTTTATTCTTAGTATTTAAGAAGATTTCACAATTTACGGTTAATAACTTTAAGCAAATAAATTTGTAAGTGTAAATAAAAGTGTTTATTTTTGCACAAATTATTTTGCAGGAGTATGAGACAACTAAAAATATCACAATCCATAACGAACAGAAGCACAAGTTCGCTTTATCAATTTCTACAAGATATTAGTAAAGAAGAACTTATAACACCAGAAGAAGAAGTTGTTTTGGCTCAAAAAATTAAGACGGGAGACAAAAGAGCGTTAGATAAATTGGTACGTAGTAATCTTAGATTTGTTGTTTCTGTTGCAAAACAATATCAAAATCAAGGACTTTCTTTGCAAGACCTTATTAACGAAGGAAATATAGGACTTATTAAGGCTGCTCAGCGTTTTGACGAAACAAGAGGCTTTAAATTTATAAGTTTTGCTGTTTGGTGGATACGTCAGAGCATACTTCAAGCCATAGCGGATAAGTCGCGTATGGTTAGACTTCCTTTGCATCAGGTGGGTATGCTAAATAAAGTAAAGAAAGAAAGAGCCAAGTTGGAGCAAATGTACGAGAGACAGCCTTCTGATGAGGAAATAGCAGATTCTATGAATATACCCGATTACAAACTACACGAAACTGTGGTTGCGGGCAATAGAATGCTTTCTGTGGATGCTCCTTTGACTGATGATGAGGATACTTTTTTGATAGATATGCTTCAGCCAGAGGATGCTCAAAGCCCAGATGACAATGTAATGCAAGAGTCTCTTAACAAAGATATAAACGAAATACTTCAAACCCTTAACGACTCAGAAAGAAATATAATTGTTCAATATTTTGGCATAGGTTCTGCTCATGGAAAGACTTTAGAGGAAATAGCCTCAGAAGAAAACATTACCAAAGAAAGAGTAAGAAAGATAAAAGAAAGAGCTTTGAATCGTTTGCGCAATAGTGATAGTAGTAGGAAATTAACCAAATATTTAGGATAGTGGCTGAGAATAGCAGTTATATAGTATCAGCAAGGAAGTATCGTCCTGCTACGTTTGAGTCTGTTGTAGGTCAAAAACACATTACCTCTACTCTAAAAAATGCCATTGCTTCCAATCAATTGGCACAGGCTTTTTTGTTCTGTGGTCCAAGAGGAGTTGGCAAGACTACTTGTGCTCGTATACTTGCCAAAACCATCAACTGCACCAATAGAAAGGAAAATTTGGAGGCTTGTAACGAGTGTGAATCTTGTAAGAGTTTTAATAACAATTCTTCTTTGAATATAATAGAATTAGACGCTGCTTCAAACAATTCGGTTGATGATATAAGGGATTTGGTTAGACAAATCAATATTCCTCCAATGAATGGCAAATACAAAGTTTATATAATAGACGAGGTGCATATGCTAAGTCAAGCGGCTTTTAATGCTTTTTTGAAAACCTTAGAGGAACCACCAAAGTATGCAAAGTTTATTTTGGCAACAACAGAAAAAAATAAGATTTTACCAACTATTCTTTCGCGTTGTCAGATTTTTGATTTCCACAGAATAACCTCTGCTGATATATCCGCCCATTTGGAATATATAGCCAAGCAAGAAGGGGTAACTTATGAAACCTCTGCCTTAGATATTATAGCCTCCAAATCAGATGGAGCCTTGAGGGATGCTTTGTCTATGTTTGATTTGATGGTCTCTTTCACCAATGCCAATCTTACATACAAGGATGTTATTTCTTCGCTTAATATATTGGATTATGATTACTTTTTTAAGTTTGTAGATTTTCTTTTATCGGGCGATATTACCAATACATTATTATTGTTTGATGAAGTATTAGCAAAGGGTTTTCAGGGAGATATATTTATGGAAGGCTTGGCAGCCCATTTTAGAGATTTGTTGGTTAGCAAAGACAAACAAACAGTCGCCCTTTTGGATGTGCCTTCCGCTATACAAGAAAGATATATAGAACAGAGTCAAAGAACACCTAATCTTTTTTTGCTTAGATGTTTGAACTTTGCAAGTCAGTCGGCTCAAGAGTATAGAATTTCCAATAACAAACGTTTGTGTGTGGAGTTGATGCTTTTGAAAATGTGTAATGTGATGACAAAAATCACTTCGGCTGAAAAAAAAAATCTAATTCCCAAGTAGAGACTAATTCAGAGCCAACTAATTCTCAATCAACCACTCCTTTATCATCTCCTTCTTTGCCAAAAGAAAAGCCTGTTCTAACAAAGTTAATAGGCAATGTAAAGTCGGTTTATTCCATAAAGGAGGATGCTCCCATAATAACACCTAAGCAAGAAGAGGAGGGTAGAGCCTTCAATATAGACGAGGTTACAAAAAATCTTATCGCCTATGCTACTTCGTTTAGCGAGGATGCTAATAAGGTAGATTTGTATTTTGCAATAAATCATGCCAAAATCTCTTCTGAAAAAGATTTTATTGTTGATATTAAGGTAAAAACCTCTGCCGATGTTCAGACGCTTAACAAATACAAAATGGAACTTACTCAATTTCTAAAAAACAAACTTTCCTACAAGTTTGTAAAAATAGAAATAGAATTTGAAAACACCCAACAAAATACTCACCCCACTGCCTACAATCCTATGGATAAATACCTTTTGGTTAGCAAAGCCAATCCTTCGGTAGCAAAACTCAAAGATGCCTTTGATGCCGAAATTACTTACTAATTATTTTTATAACTACTAATAAAACAGCATAAAAAAACTTTAACAAAAAGCATTATGGCAACAAAGAAATCAGAAATATATAGCTCTTTATGGGATGCTTGCAATAAGTTGCGAGGCGGTATGGAACCTTTGCAATACAAAGACTATGTTCTTAAACTTCTTTTCTTAAAATATATAAGCGACAAAAAGAAATCTGGGGCAGAAATGCTTATAACAATACCTGATGGTTGTTCTTTTGATGATATTATCGCCATTAGAGGTAAATCCAATATAGGAGAAGAAATAAACAAGATACTGCAAAAACTTTCGGAAAACAACACTGGATATGAAAAAGTTTTTAATTCCTCAAACGTTGATTTCAACGATGAAACTAAATTCGGAAAGCAAGAAACTATGAGAAAAACTCTTTCCGACCTTATTGCTTGTTTTCAAAAACCTGAACTTGATTTTAGCCAAAACAACGCTGCAGATGATGATCTTATAGGTGATGCTTACGAGTTTCTTATGCGAAAGTTTGCCTCTGAAAGTGGAAAAAGCAAAGGACAATTCTTCACTCCTACAGAAGTCAGTACCTTGATGGCTCTTTTAATAGATATAAACAAAGACACAAGAAACAGCATTTCAATATATGACCCAACTTGTGGCTCTGGCTCGTTACTTCTTAGGGCTAAAGCACAAGCCAAAGCAAACAATGTTTCTATTGATGGACAAGAATTTGTTGCCGACACTGTCAGTCTTGCCTGGATGAATATGATTATTCACGGCGTTTCAACTCCAAATATAAAACAAGGCGACACTATACTTGACCCACAATTTAAGAACGACGACCAACTAAATACTTATAATTACGTAGTGTCCAATCCTCCTTTTTCTCAAGCATTCAAAGGACAACAAGACGTAAGCGACAAATATGGACGCTGGACTGTTGAAAACGGAATACCACCTGCTTCTTGTGAAGACTATGCATTTCTTTTGCATGTTATCAAAAGCATAGACAATGACGGAAAAGGTGCAATAATTCTTCCTCACGGTGTTTTGTTTAGAGGCAATGCAGAAGGCAGAATAAGAGAATATATCATTACCCAAAAATACATAAAAGGAATTGTCGGCTTGCCTCAAAATCTTTTCTATGGCACCGGTATTCCTGCCTGCATAATAATCATAGACAAACACAACAGACACACAAGAGAAGGTATTTTCTTTATTGACGCTAAAAACGGTTACAAAAAAGACGGAGCAAAAAATCGTTTGCGTTCTCAAGATATAAAACTTATAAGCGATGTTTGGAATGAAAAGAAAGATATTCCGCATTTCTCTCGTATGGTTTCGTATAAAGAAATAGAAGACAATAATTTCAATCTTAATATTTCCCGCTACATAGAACCAAAAGATACAGAGATACAACAAGATATTTATGCCCATTTACACGGAGGTATTCCAAAACAAGATGTAGAAGATAACCTTAAACATTTTTGGCAAATATGCCTTACCCTTAAAGACAAACTATTTGCTTTAAAAGACAACAACAATTATTACGAAATGCTCATAGTTAATAAACAAGATATTACTCAAACAATACAAGAAGACGAAAGTTATAAAGAACAAAACCTCTCTTTCAATTCTCTTATTGATAATTGGCAGAAAGCAACCAAAGAACTTCTCTTATTGCACGACAAACAAAAAGATGTTGAAGCAATTATCCATACCATAGGCGAAAACATAATACAAACATTAAAAGGTAAAGACCTGCTTGTAGATGAATATGACATTTATGAAAAGTTATGCGACTATTGGGATGAAACTATGAGAGACGACTGCTATATGATAAAAAATTCCGGTTGGACGTTTGAAGTAAGCAAAACCTCAAAAACCAAAACCACAAAAGTTAAAGACATCGCTTGCGACTTGCTACCTGTCAATGTGCTTTGCAGTACTTTCTTCAATACCGAAAAGCAAGAACTTGACAACCTTTATTTTGATTTGGAAGACTTAAACTCTCAAATTAATGAGATAAAACAAGACAACGAAGATGTGTTTTATAATGAAGAAAAAAACAAATCATATACTGATGCACAGATTAAAAAACTTGCTAAAACAACAGACAACAGTATTATTAAAGAATTTGTAAAACTTTTAGACGTAAAAGACAAACAGAATAAACTAATCAAAGAAAAAGAAAAGAAGTTAGTAGAAAATATTTTTGATAAATACAACTACTTGCAACAACATACAGACGAATTAAAAGACGTTGTTATAGATAATAAGTGGCTTAAAGAAATAACTTCTTCCTTTACCGACATAGTGCAAAAACAAGAACAAAACCTTACTAACGAAATATCTTCTCTTTATAAAAGATACGACCAAACTCTTTCTCAAGCCGAGCAAGAAGTCTCTCTTTACGAAAACAAAGTTATCTCTCACCTTAAAGAAATGGGCTTTGAAATATAAAACTTTTTACTGCTATGAAAGAAACAAAATTCAAAGACACCGAAATAGGCAAAATACCGCAAGACTGGGAAACTTATCGTCTTGACGATTTGTTTAACTTTGGTAATGGTTACACGCCGTCTAAAAGCAACCCTAACTTCTGGAATAATGGAACTATTCCTTGGTTTCGTATGGAAGACATCCGTTTGCATGGACATATCTTATTTGACTCAATTCAACATATTACAGAGATTGCCGTAAAAAAGACATTATTTCCAGCTTATAGTATAATAATAAGCAC